>NZ_JBHJTK010000047.1:0-51728 GCF_042267665.1 Streptomyces sp. NPDC056224 | reverse complement strand
ACCAGCCCACGACCGGGCATCAGTAAGTTCCCCACCCATGAACCGACCAACGACGGACCTGCCCAACCGTCACGGCAAACACCGTTGCAGTACTAACGGGCGGGAGTGAAACGCCTTCAAGGACTGCCTGGGCGGTGGATTCGGAGTGGCCCCGCCCTTCACCATGACCTGGCGCCGACTCCGAGGTCGCACGCCGCGCGCTGGCGGACGTCGTGGAGGCTCCGGAGGACGGATTTTCCTACTTCGAGGAGATCGTGCGGCTCCTGGAAGAGTGCGGCGTCACGGTCGTGCTCCAGTGAATCGCAGGCGCCCGAGCGAATACGAGTTCGGGACAGGCTGAGCGGGTTTCAGCGCCTGCTGTTGCCGGGCGCGAGCAGGCTGGTGACCTCGGCGATCGCCTCCGGGGATGGCTTGAAGTAGCGGCGGTCGTTCTCCGTCTTCTTGTGCCGTGACTTCGCCATGAGCATCAGCAGGCTGGCCCCGGCCTCGCCAAGGTGGGTCAGGCCGGAATGCCGGTATTCGTGCGGGTCCCAGCCGGTGCCCGGCCCGTGCACCGCAGTGTGTTCATCAAGCAGCGCACGGGTCTGCCCGTAGGAGAGGCGGGCGAGCCCGGTGTCCGGGCAGACGTCTCGCGGGCTGACCACCTTGCCGGGGCCTGGACGGCGGTGGGTGACGAACACGGGGCCGCGGGTGCGGCCCTTGAGCAGCCGGGGCAGCAGCCGGGCGGTGCCGGCGTCCCAGTACACCATTTCCAGCGCGTAGTCCTCCCGAGCGCCGCCACGGCGGAGGACCTTCGGCTGGGCGCCCTTCGCTTTCACCGGACAGGAGGCGGGACCGGAAAGCGAACAGGAACAGCGCATCGGCGACCACGCCCGCCGGGCCAGCCGCGTACTCGGCCTGAGCGCAACCGGCGACCAGAACGGGGCGAACCTCCTCCAGTAGCTGCTCTCTCACCCTCGCTCACGCCCGCCACTGATGCGGGTGGAGAGGAACTCGATGTCGCGGTAGGCGAGGATCCTGCGTGGTCTCCGGACTTTGAGGGCGCCGCGCCTTGTTCCGCGACGGCGCCGAAGCCGTATCCGATTCCGCAGATGCGCCCATCGGGTGGATCGGCCGGGTGGCCTGTCTGAGCCCATCGCCTGGCGGGGGACATATGGGGCGCGGAGCCACGGAACACAGCCGAGTGCATCCGTCCGCCCTGTCGACGCGAAACAGGCGGCAGACGCCACTTCACGACACGGAGGAACGAATGCAAGAAGTGTCGGCTGCGCGACATCTCACCCTCTCCGATACCTCGCCCGCAAGGCTCGCCGGCGCCCTGGCCGCAACAGTCGACGAAGACGTCGTCGCAGCTGTAAACCGCGAGTTGAAGATCCGCTGCGACGAGCTCATTGCGTTCGGCCATACCCTGGACCCCGTCTTCGCCACCGACATTGCCGAACGGCTGGCCGCCTACACGCTCAGCGGCGGCTCACGGATCCGCCCGCGGTTCCTTTGGTGGGCCCTGCGGGCATGTGGCGGATCGGACTACGAAACACCTGCGGCCCTGCGCATTGCGGCCGCTCTCGAACTCATCCAGAGCTGCGCCCTGATCCACGACGACGTCATGGACCACTCATCGGTGCGCCGAGGACGGCCCTCCTTCCACGCACAGCTCGCTCTGCAATACCCGGCCCCCACCCGCGAGGCTGTCACTGAGTCCTTCGCCCACTCCGCCTCCGTTCTGGCGGGCGACCTGGCTCTGTCCTGGGCGGATGACCTGGTCGCCACCACTGACCTCGAACCCGCGAAACGCGCCAGCGTTCGGCATCTCTGGCGTGCCATGAGAACCGAGATGGTCGCCGGCCAGTACCTCGATCTGCACGGCCAGGCCACCTCATCCCGCTCCGCGGCCCAGGCCATCCGCACCGTCTGCCTCAAGACCGCCCGCTACACAGTGGAACGGCCTCTGGCCCTCGGCGCGGTGCTGGCCGGAGCCGACGAGAGCACCTCCCGTGCCCTGGGTGCGGCGGGCCGGTGCGCTGGAATCGCCTTCCAGCTACGGGACGACCTTCTCGGCGTGTTCGGCGATCCCGTGGCGACCGGCAAGCCCTCCGGGGACGACATCCGCTCAGGCAAGTCGACCTACCTGATCGCGCTGGCCCACACCCGCGCCCAGGCAACCAAGGACACGTCCGTCACTGACCTTCTGGACTCCTGCCGGGGGGACTCCGAACTCTCCGAGCAGGCTCTGGCAGCCGTCCGTGACGCCTTGGTCTCCACCGGCGCTCCGGAGCGGGTCGAACGACGCATCGCGCGCCTGAGCCGCGCCGCCGAACACCACCTGCGCGCAGCACATCTGAGCGGGCCCGCCGCTGAGCACCTGACCGCGCTGCTGCGTCAGATTGCCGCACCGCGCGAGCAGCAAGCCACCAGCACAGCTGACCGCGGGAGCCTTTGATGAAGACGATCACCGGGCGCACCGACCACGTCGTCGTCATCGGCGCCGGCCTCGCGGGGCTGTCCGCAGCTCTCCATCTTCTCGGCTCCCATCGACGCGTGACCATCGTCGAACGTGACCTGCTCCCGGGCGGCCGAGCCGGACTCATCGAAGCCGATGGCTACCGTTTCGACAGCGGCCCGACCGTGCTCACCATGCCGCATCTACTCGAAGAGGCCTTCTCCGCCGCAGGCCAGTCGATGTCCGACCGGCTGACCCTGCACCCGCTGCACCCCGCCTACCGCGCCAGCTTCGCGGACGGCACCAGCCTCGACGTCCATACCGGGGCCAAGGCGATGGAAGCCGAGATCGAACGCTTCGCCGGAGGGCGGGAGGTCGCGGGATACCGCCTGCTGCGCCAGTGGCTGCACGACATCTACCAGGCGCAGATGAACCGGTTCATCGACAGCAACTTCGACTCGCCACTGTCCCTCCTGCACCCGGACCTGGCCCGGCTCGCCGCCCTGGGCGGTTTCGGCCGCCTCCAGTCGAAGATCGGCCGTTTCCTCACCGACGAGCGACTCCAGCGCGTCTTCTCCTTCCAAGCCCTCTACGCCGGCATCCCACCCGCCCGCGCCCTGGCCGCTTACGCCGTCATCGCCTACATGGACACCATCGCCGGCGTGTACTTCCCCCAGGGCGGCATGCACGCCGTACCCACTGCCATGTCCGCGGCCGCCGCGGACGCTGGCGCCAGCCTCCATTACGGTCAGACCGTCACCGCCCTGGAACGCACCGGCGAGCGGATCAGCGCCGTCATCACCGACCAGCAGCGCATCCCCTGCGACGCCGTTGTCCTCACCCCAGACCTACCCGCCGCCTACCGGCTGCTCGGCACCCGCCCGCGCCGCCCCCTCGCCCTGCGCCATTCCCCGTCGGCGGTGGTTCTGCACGCCGGGACGGACCGGACCTGGCCCGAACTGGCCCACCACACGATCTCCTTCGGCGCCGCCTGGAGGCAGACCTTCCAGGAACTCACCCGCACCGGGAACTTGATGAGCGATCCCTCCCTTCTCATCACCCGACCCACCGCGACCGACCCGAGCCTGGCTCCGCCCGGACGACACATCCACTACGTGCTCGCGCCCTGCCCCAACACCACCATCGGCCCCTCGGCCACCTCCTGGAAGGACCTGGGGCCCCGCTATCGCGACAGCCTGCTGCGCGAGCTGGAGCAGCGCGGCCTGACCGGTTTCGAGGACGCCATCAGCACCGAGGCCCTCATCACCCCCGCCGACTGGACGGCCCAGGGCCATGCCGCCGGCACACCCTTCTCCGTCGCCCACACGTTCCCGCAAACCGGGCCCTTCCGGCCCCGCAACCTCCCCAACGGCACCGCCAACGCCGTCCTCGCCGGCTGCGGCACCACCCCCGGCGTCGGCGTGCCCACCGTCCTGATCTCCGGCCGCCTCGCCGCCGCCCGCATCACCGGCCTCGCCCGGCCACGCCCCAAAAACTCATCCGCCCCGTCCACGATGCCCCAAGGCCACAGCGCATGACACGACGCGAACTCGACGCCGCCCGCATCACCGACCCCACCCAACGCGCCGCCTTCACCCAGTGCCGCCGCCTCAACGCCCGCCACGGCAAGACCTACTTCCTTGCCACCCGGCTCCTGCCACCCTCCCGCCGCCCCGCCGTCCATGCCCTCTACGGCTTCGCACGCCTCGCGGACGACATCGTCGACGACCTCCGCGCCCCCACCTCAACCGAACACCGGGCGCAGCAGCTCCAGAGACTTTCACAAGACGTACGCACGGCCATGGATGGCGGCCCCGGCCGCCATCCCGTCGTCAACGCGGTCGCCCACACAGCGCACCGCTACCACATCCCCCACCACTACTTCGATGACTTCCTCGCCTCCATGCGCGCCGACCTCACCGTCACCGACTACTCCACTTTTGATGCCCTGCGGAGCTACATGCACGGCTCCGCCGCCGTCATCGGCCTCCAGATGCTCCCGGTCCTCGGCCACGTCACCCCCCGCGAAGAAGCCGCCCCCCACGCAGCGGCCCTCGGCGAGGCGTTCCAACTGACCAACTTCGTCCGCGATGTCGGCGAGGACCTCGACCGCGACCGCGTCTACCTGCCCGCCGACCTCCTCGCCGCCTATGGCGTGGACCGCGACCTGCTGCAATGGAGCAGGCGCACCGGCCGACGCGACCCCCGCATCACCCGCGCCCTCCAGGCCGCCACCGAGCTCACCAGGACCGTCTACACGAAGGCGGCGCCCGGCATCGAGATGCTCGACCCCGTCTCCCGGCCTTGCGTGCGTACCGCCTGCGTGCTGTACGGGGAGATCCTCGACGCCGTCGCGCGCGACGGCTACGCCAGCGTCCATCACCGTTCCTCCGTCCGCCCGCTCCGCCGGGCGGCCGTTGCCGCCGCGGGACTCGCCGCGATCAGCAAAGCCCGTCTGACCGCCCCTGCGAACCGGCCCGACCTCGCCGGCCAAGCGTGCGAGGAGCCTCGATGAGCCCCCGTCCCTCCCACCGTCTGCCGATCAGCCTGCGCCGCGGCCCCCTGCCCTGGCATCGGCAGCAGCCGACGTGGCGCGCCGCCTCTCCCCAGATCATCGCGGCCGCCCTCAAACGGGCGCAGGCCCGCCCGGCAGGAAACTGGTACGTCCTGGGTCCCAGCACGGCCGTACTCTGCGAGGCCGGCTATGGCGCGACCATTGAAGGCACCGAGATCGTGGCGTGGCGGGACGGCGCCGGGACCCTGATCGCGGGGCCGGGTGCCTGTCCGCACCTGGGTGCCGCGCTGGCCGACGCTCCGATCCGCTGCGGCACGCTGGTCTGTCCCTGGCACGGACTGGCCCTCAACGGTGCCCCGTTCGCCGGCTGGCAGCCATTCCCGGCCCATGACGACGGCATTCTGGCCTGGGTCCGGCTCGACGACCACGGCGGCGATGACCCGCTGGAGACCCCCCTCATCCTGCCCCGACCGCCCTCCGGAACCTCGCTGGCCGCCGTCTACACCGGCACGGGGGTGTGCGAGCCCCAGGACATCATCGCCAACCGTCTCGATCCCTGGCACGGCTCATGGTTCCACCCCTACTCCTTCGCCGACCTCACCGTCCTCGACGACGGGGCCACCACCGACGTCATGACCGTGAAGGTCTCCTTCAAACTGGGCGGCCGTCTCGTCGTACCCGTGACTGCGGAGTTCACCGCCCCGGGCCCCCGCACCGTGGTCATGCGCATCACCGAAGGTGAGGGGGTCGGATCCGTCGTCGAAACCCATGCCACCCCGTTGGGCGCCGCCCGCGACGGCCGCCCCCGCACCCGCGTCACCGAAGCCGTCATCGCCACATCCCACAGGCCCGGCTTCACCGTCGCCCGCACCGCGGCCCCACTACTACGCCCTCTGATCCGGCGCGCGGCCGGACGTCTATGGAAGGACGACCTCGCCTACGCCGAACGCCGCTGGCAGCTGCGCAGCACCGGCCGCTACGCCGGCTGACCCCGCAGGGCTTGCGGGGCGCGGGCCTCCGCGCCTCGGATCACCGGCGTCTCAGGCCTGCCAGCGCCCGGCCGGCAGCCAGACGGCCCTTGAGGGGGACCGTCCACAGCGCCTCGCCGCGAACGCCCCACCCTTCCAGCAGGGCGTTCGCGGCGAGGAAACCACTGGTCGCAGCGCGCTCCATCAGGGCGACCGGCAACCCCGTGCGCACCAGATCCCCGGCCACCACCACCCGGGAATCAGTGGTACGCACAGTAGGCCGGTCCTGGTAGCCGCCCACGGTGAACAAGGGGCAGTCCGCGCGCCACTCGTGGCGGGCGTCGATGATCTTTGCGTCAACGGTTTCCGGATAGACCTCTCTCAGCCGGTTCACCAGCCCCTCCTCGACCCTCTCTCGTGACCCGGCAGGATCCACGGCGTAGGCGTGCAGTTCCACCACCGAGCCGCCGCTCGCCAGCGCCCAACGGTGTGCTTCGCCCTCCCACCGGTCCAGGACGCTCACGTTGTCCAGGCCGTCGTAGCCGCTGGTGCCCAGGAACCCGGGCCGCTCCCCGGCCACCGGCCGCGACAGCCACAGACGCGACACCAGGAACGGCGGAGCCGTCCGCAGAGCGCCGATCCGCGCCCGCCACGCGGCGCTCACCAGATCGGTCGAGGCAGCGGCCACCGCCTGCAGCCCGCCCGTGTCCAGGGCCAGCACCACCGCGTCGTACCCCTCGCCGCCCGCCTGCGCGACGACCGTCACCCCCTCCAGGCCGGCCGGTCGGACCTGGTTCACTGTCGTACCCGTGCGGATCTCCACGCCGAGCCCGTCCAGATGACGGGCCAGCGGGTCCCACAACGAGTGAGGGAACGGCTCGCGCGGCACGTCGAACAGCAGCCCCTCACTGGACCCCAGGAAGTAGATGTGGAACATCAACACCAGCTCGGCCGCCGACAGCTCCGCCGGGTCGGCGAAAAAGCTCCGCGAGAACACCTCGAATGCCAGATGATGCGCGGCCTCGGGGAAACGGATGGCCGCCAGGAACTCGGTGGCGCTCGTACCGTCCAACGCCTCGTACACCTGCGGCACCGCAACGTCCAGAAGCGGCAGGGCTGCCCGCGCATCCATCCGTCCCAGGTCGCGCCACGTGAAGGACGGACTCTGTGTGATGAACCCAAGAGCGCTCAGCGGCGGCGTACGCGGCACGCGCGCGAAGCTGTCCTGCCCTCCGTTCCGGTGGCGCAGCGGGTAGTCCGCGAGTCCGATCATGCCGTGCAGGCCCGGATCGGTCCGGCACAGCAGCGCCCGCAGGTTGTAGTACTGGCGGAAGAACGCGTGGAAGCCGCGGCTCATCGTGGCCTGTGAACCGTCGGCCAGCCGCGTCTGCCACCCAGCCAGCCTCCCCCCGAGCTGCGCGTCCCGCTCGTACAAGGTGACCCGCACCCCGCGTTCGGCCAGAACGATGGCCGCCGACAGCCCGGCGATCCCCCCGCCCACCACGGCCACCTGCCGCTCGCCCTGCTCCAGACGTGCCCGCCCACCCGGGGCCTCGACCCGGTGGGCCCGCCGGTCCCGCCCCGGATACGGTTGCCCCCTCACGCGGCGACCCCGACGAATGTGTGCGTGATCCCCGTCTGCCAACCCGGCAGCGGTAGCACCCGCACCCGGGAGAACCCGGCTTCCCGCATCCGTCCCGCGAACTCCGCCGCTGTGTCGAACCCCAGCACGCTGTGCCACAAGTGCTCATACAGCCGCGCGTCCCCGGTCGCCCTGCCCAGCGGGATGATCACCGACCGGCACACCGCCGTCCACAACATCCGCTCCATGCGCTTGCCGCTGAGCGCGTACTCGTGCACGGCGATCCGGGCACCGGGCGCCATCACGGCGCGCACCGACTTCAGTGTTCGGTCGGTGTCGGTCACGTTGCGAAACAGGTAGGCGGCGAAGACCGCGTCGAAGGGCCCCTCGACGCCGGCAGCACCGAGCCGGTCCGCCGACGCCTCGACCAAGCGGACACCGGGAGGCCACGGCTTCTCCGCCGCCCTCGCGAGCATGCCCGCAGAAGCGTCCACCGCCGTGATGTGGGCCAGCGGCGCCGCCGACAACAGGGCAGCGGTCGACGCACCGGTACCGCACCCCAGATCCAGGACACGGGCACCGCGCCCGGCGTCCGGCAGGCCCAGCCGCCGGGCAGAGCGGCGCAGGTGCCCGTGATAGCCGGGGCTCGCCGAGACCATCCAGTCGTAGCGGGCCGCGGCGTGGTCGAACGCCTCGGACAGGGAATCGTCGCGCAGCAGGGACATGAGAGCCTTTCAACGATGCACCGGCCAAGAGGCAGGCGCGGACCGGGGCAACAGGGGAAGATCCAGCAGCGAGCGCAGCATGGGAACCACAGGCGTACGCAAGCCCACGCCGACGTCTTCCCACAAGGAAGTGGCTCCGTCGAGGAACCGCAGCATTCGTTCCGCCGGCACGGACGAGAAGAGCTGTGTGAAGAACTGAGCGCCGTCAACCCGGCCGGTGTCCAGGGCCCGCAGCAGTACCGCGTCCATCGTCCGCGCCCGCCCTGCGTGCGGGGCCGGCACGCGGGCCGGAGAGCGTCCTGCCCGGACGGCCCGGGCCAGGTACAGGCTGTGCCGCTGGATCGCGGCGAAGGTGTAACCGGTGGACGGGCGGGTCGCCCCGCCCGCGGCACCGATCGGGAAGACCCGGCGCGCATGGCGACGGGGCAGGCGCCCGTCGCTCATGGGAATCACCCCCTGTTCCTGCTCGCCCACCACGTACTCGCCCAGCGCCAGGACGCTGCCGCAGTAGCGACTCAGGGCACGGTGGTAGGCCGCTTCGTCCAGGGTGGCGGGGGAGAACTCCGTGTACTCCACCAGAGCCTCATGGCAGCTGGTGGGAAGGACGTACCCGAAAGCCAGGCCGCGCGCAGGCTGGGGAAGGCGGAAATCCATCAGGATGGCCGCACTCGGATCGAAGACCGGCTTCGAAGTACGGACGAACCAGCCCCGAAAATGCTGCAGCAGCGTGGTCCTGGCGGCCGGCAGCCGAGGGGGCGGCCGCGAGTCGAAGACCAGACCCGACCGAAGGCCCGATACAACCCCTGCCACATCACGGCCCCACACCACAGCTTCGTCACCGATGTCCGTGACCCGCTCGACCGTGAGCTGCCGCACCGCGACCCCGGATCTGCGCAGCCGCTCGGACATGGCCTCCTCGAACCGGCCCGACCTGAGCATCTTGTACCGCAGAGCCCCCAATGACCGGTCGACAACCGTCCCGTCAGGCCCGTACACGCGCAGCCGGTCCCAACTCGTTTCGAGCAGATGGTCGTACGGCCCCCTGCCCGCCTCCCAGAAGCACCAGGTCCGGTCCGGGGAACGCAGGGGCCCCGGCGGGGCCTCCACCACTAGGACGCGCGGCCGAAGCCCTGAGCCGGAGGGAGGCCCGGCCAGGTGAGCCGCCAGGGACAGCCCCGCTGCTCCTGCTCCGACGATGGTGATATCAGCGTTCCAGCTCAATGCGGGCCTTCCGGCGGGTGCGGCGACGTTCCGTCTTCCGACCCGGGCGCCTGGACGGATGCAGAAACCAGTGTGGCCCCGCCTCCCCCGGGAAGCGGAAGCGCACACGCCGCAGAGCCCGTGCGGGCTGCCGAACGGGGTGTGCCCGGCGGGCGTGGGACAGCGGCGATGCGGTCAGCAGATCGTGCCGTACCGGCTGGTCTGTCGGTACGGCACGGCCTCAAGCCTCAGGTCCTCGTGAGGGTGCAGGTGTAGGGGGAGTTGCCTGACGGGCCTTGACCCAAGGCCGGGTAGTTAACGTATTTGTACTGGCGGCAAGGGTTTTGGGCTGGCGAAGGTGGCGGGTGCGGTCTTGGTGATGGGTCCTTGCGCTGCCCATCTGTCGAGTTGCCGGCACATAGTGCTCACGGTGATGTCGCCGAGATGGCGGGCCAGGTCGCGGGTGCGCCAGTGACGGTCTGGGTCTGCCTGAAGGAGCGCGAGGACGCGCTGTTTGCGGCGGCCGGCCAGTGGGGTGTACCGGTCGTCGTGAGAGACCGTCGGTAGGTCCGGCTCGGGTTCAAGGACGGTGATGTCGAGGCCGGTCACGGTGCGGCTGGCATCCGGACGGCCGTCCTCGAGACGTCCGTTGCAGCGGGACGTCGGCGACTTGACCTTGCGGGTACTGACCCGTTGGCGTCTGGGCGGGGGGAGGTCGGCCAGCAGTCGGCGCCCGATGTGACCGACCTGGCCGACGGCTGTGGCCGTCACGTCGGCGGCCTGTATGACCTGGTCACGGCCACGCTGGACGACTTCCGCCAGGCAGGCATCGAGGTGGCCGGCCAGGCACCGGCGCCGAGGTAGCCCAGCGGGCAGGACAACGCCCTCACCCTGTGGCGGTCCACACTCGCGGAACAGGTTCTGCGAGAGCTCGTTGGCCTGGCGGGTGCACGCCTCTGCCCGGGGTGCCTCGATCCTTTGGGGCGGCGGCGCGCCCGGGGCTGGCGCCGTCCCGGATCGGCCCGTGCCGTCCCTGGTAGGGAGCCGCCTTCACACCGCGCGCTGGTCGTCTATGCCAAGGCCCGACAGACATATGGGTCAGATCAGATCACGGTGCCCGTTTCATGGGCCAGCGCTTGCAGGAGGCGGTCCTGGAAGGCTTGCTCGTGGACCGCTGGATGCGGTTGCTGCTGTTGGCGGTGATACCAGTATCCGCCGGTCGTCATGGCCTGGGGATCGTCGCTCGTCGCCAGCCACTCCTGCGTCTGGTGGCCGAGCTCGAGATCGTCCGGCGCGTTTGGGCCCCCCATTCTCGTCGGCACCCAGCCCGGATCCACCGCGTTGCTCAGGACCCCGGGGCGCAGGCGGGCCACGGCGGCCGCGAGCGTCGTGACGAACAGCTTGCTGTCCGCGTACGAGCCCGCGTGCCCGCCCCGCCAGTCGATGCCGGCAAGCGAGGGGTGGGGATGTCCGCTGAAATGTGAGCCGCTGCTGAGGTACACCAGGCGGCGGGGTTCGCGCAGCAGGGCTGTGAGCAGGTATGGCGCGATGATGTTGACTGGCATGACCGCCGGGCCGCTCCACACGCCGGCGTTGTGAATAACCGCGTCGAGCGGCTTCGCGTCGTTCAGCTCTGCGGCGATGCGCCGCACGGCGTTGCGGTCCGTGAAGTCGCCCACCACGATGCCTGCTCCCCGGTCCAGTAGTGGGCCGAGGTTGGGCGCGCGCTCCGGGTTGCGGGCGTGCACCACCACCTGGTGTCCCGCGGACAGCAGTGAGTGCGCTGCGGCCCGTCCCAGGCCGTCGGTGGAACCCGTCACCAGAATCCGGCTGGTCGTGTGATTCACGAGGTCTCCTCATCGAGGCAGGAGGTGTCACTACGAGCGACGTGGGGCAGATGGGTCGTCCGCATCCTGGCACGAGCCGGACAGCCGCGCGTCGCACGGAGCACGGAGTCGTCTCCGTTCAGCCCGAGAGGGCGTGTGTCTTCAGGCGACGGACAGGGTTTGCCGCGCGATCGCCCAGACGATCAGTACGAGGGCAAGCAGTACAGCGCCGCCGGCAATTACCAGCGGAGGCCGAGTGGATCAGGTGCGGGTGCCGAGGGCGAGCATGAGGGAGAGGGCCATGGTGGTGGCGGGGCCTGGCGGCGGTGGCTTGGTTGAGGCGTCGGGTTCGGTGGCTGGGAGCGCGACGGCGATACAGGCGGGCCGGCCGGGCAGTAGCGGGGGCTGGCTGCGGAGAGGACCTCGGCTGCCTGCGCGGCTGGGCCGTTTTCTTAGGGATCACCTCGACGGCCGAGGGGGCAGTCGCTGCGGGGATGATCATTTTGGTCCAGGCGCGGCCGACTGGGCAGTGTCTGATGGCTCTTGCCCGGATGGTGGAACTGACGAATGCTCAGTGGGATCGCTAGCCCCCCTGCTGCCGGAGACCGGCGCCCCAGGCGGTCGGTGGGCGTCGGGACGGGCTGGCACTGCCAGACAGCCCGGGTCCGGCAAGCGAGACGGGAAGGTGCACGCGAGGAATCAGTGCTTTCTGGACCGAGACCCGGCCATGACCGGCAGGCCGGCGACGGCGCTACGTAAGTCGGCGCGCGACATCCGCACGCGGATGCTCGGTGAGGGGCGGCGGCCGTTGAGCAGGGAGAGCGCTGGTCGGCCGAGGTGGGAGAGGTGAGAGTGCTCCTCGTCCCTCGGGAAGACGATTCCCTCGCCTGAGCCTGTCCGGATGCGCCGGTCGTGCGCGAGCAGGCTACGCCCAGCCCCAACCCCAGCCCCAGCCCCCGCCCCCGCTCTTGCCCCCGCTGCTCCCGGCGCTGTCGCGCCGCCAGCCCGGGACATGCTGGCCTCGCGCATGGGCGGGTCCGGCGACCCGTGGGGTGCGCCTCCGGCGGGACGGGTGCCCGCCCCCGCCCCGGCTCCGGGCACCGCGCCCACCCCCGCCTCGCCTGTGGCGGCGCCGGTGCGGGAGGCCGTCGACCCGTGGGCGCCACCCGCGAGTACGGACGCGAAGCGTTCCTGGGGTCCGCTGACCGAGGGGCGGCTTACCTTCCGCAGGTGGTCGTAGCGATCCGACCTTCCAGCAGTGCCGGACGGACCCGGTTGAGGCAGAGCCAGACCGTTCCCTCTCGCCGCGGGAGGCTGCGCGGGCCGCCGTCGTGCAGGACGCGGGTCCAGCGTTCGGCCTCTGACCGGATGCCGGGAGCGAGTCCCTCCAGCCGCTCGGCGAGCCATCGCTCGAAGGAGGGCTCGCTGTCGTCCTCGAAGATCCCCATCTTCGCGATTCCGGCCGGCTGGGACTGGGAGATCGACCATCAGCAGCCCGGCTACTGCGCCAACGGGCACCTCATGCCCCTGACCGGCACCGCCACCGTCTCTGAAGACCTGCCCAACGCACCCCGCGGGCTGCTCGTCCTCGGATCCTGACCCCGAACCGCCGGCGCCCAAGGCAGGCATACACGTCACCCCGTTGCGGGTCTCCTGGTGACGGTCGGGATACGGGCCGCCACGGCGCCCGGCGTGGGGTCGGTGGGCTGCTTATGGACCACAGGAACGTTCCAGCGCAGAGAAGTTTCGCCGACGTGCGGGCGGGCGGCGGGTGGGTGTCGGATTCTCCGATCTACGACGCCCTCGAGCGGCAGTGGCGCCAGGAAGGCCGGGAGGTTCCCGGCGGCGAAGGAACCGCGCCAAAAGGAAGGCACCGGTCGGCAGGCGCAGACCGGTTCCACCGCGGCTGACCGGACCGGCGGTGTGCCGTCGGTATGGCCGAAAGATCTGAACCAATACCGGGAATCAGGCCGCGACGAGCTCCTGCTCGCGGTCCGGCGTTTTGACCTTGGGCTTCTTGTTCGGCAGTGAGAGCCGGAAGACCTTGCGCCACGCGGAGAACACCTGCTTGGGGAGCGGCCCGGTGACGTACTCCAGCTCGTACTTCTCGAACAACGCGCGCACCTTCACCGCGACCTCGGCGTACCGGTTGCTGGGCAGGTCCGGGAACAGGTGGTGCTCGATCTGGTGCGACAGGTTGCCGGTCATGAAGTGCATGGCCCTGCTGCCGCTGATGTTCGCCGAGCCCATCATCTGGCGCAGATACCACTGGCCGCGCGTCTCGCCCCTGATCGACCGGCGCTCGAAGACCTGCACGCCCTCGGGGAAGTGCCCGCACATGATCACCGAGTGGGTCCAGAGGTTGCGGACCAGATTCGCGGTGAACGTGGCGGCGAGCGTGGGCAGGAACGAGGGGCCCGACAGCAGCGGGTGGATCACGTAGTCCTTGAGCACCTGCTTGCGGATCTTGCGGCCCACGGCCTTGGCCCGCGCGCGGAACTCCGGGTTCTTGCGGCGGCGCTTGTTCAGGTTCTTGCCGAGCTCCAGGTCGTACGCCGCGATGCCGTACTCGAAGAAGCAGGCGTTGATGAAGTTCCACAGCGGCTGGCCGAGGTGGAACGGGTGCCACTTCTGGTCCTCGTCGACGCGCATGATGCCGTAGCCGAGGTCGTTGTCCTTGCCGATCACGTTGGTGTACGTGTGGTGCAGCTCGTTGTGCGAGTGCTTCCACTGATCGGCCGGCGAGACGTGATCCCACTCCCAGGTGGTGGAGTGGATCTTCGGGTCCCGCATCCAGTCCCACTGGCCGTGCAGGATGTTGTGGCCGATCTCCATGTTGTCCATGATCTTCGCCACGGACAGACCGGCGGTGCCGATCACCCACGCGGGCGGGAAGATCGAGAACAGCAGCACGCCCCTGCTGACCAGCTCGAGCTTGCGCTGCGCCGAGATCACCTTACGGATGTAGGCGGCGTCCTTCTCGCCGCGGCCGGCGATCACCTCGTCGCGGATCGCGTCCAGCTCGCGGCCGAGCTCCTCGATCTGCTCCGCGGTGAGGTGGGCGGTGGGGTCGATGGCGGTCAAGGTGCTCCTACCGTTCGATGTCACAAGGGCCCGCCGCGGCGGACACGCAGGTCTGGATGAGGACGCCCGGTTCGGCCTCGGTGATCTCGCCGGTGCGCAGGTCGCGGACGGCGCCCGCCTTGAGCGGCGTGACGCAGCCGAAGCAGATGCCCATGCGGCACCCGGAGGGCATGAGCACGCCGGCCTCCTCGCCGACGTCCAGCAACGGCGTGGCGCCGTCCGCGTCGACGGTCTTGCCGGTGGCGCTGAACGTGACCTCGCCGCCGTCACCGGCGACGACGATGCGGGGGCGGAAGCGTTCGGTGTGCAGGCGCTCGGGGACGCCGTACTCGCTCCAGTGCTTTTCGGCGGCGTCGAGCAGGCCCGCGGGCCCGCAGGCCCAGGTCTCGCGCTCGGCCCAGTCGGGCACGAGTTCGTCGAGACGGGCGATGTCGAGCATGCCGTCGGTGTCGGTGTGCACCTCGGTGAGCCGCAGCTTCTTGTCCGCGACCAGGCGGTGCAGCTCGTCGCGGAAGATCACGTCCTGCGGCTGTGGCGCGCAGTGGACCATGACGACGTCGTTGAACTCGGTGTCGCGCAGCATGCCCATCACGGGTGTGATGCCACTGCCGGCCGTCAGGTAGAGCACCTTGGCGGGCTTGGCCTGCGGCAGCACGAAGTCACCGGCCGGCTGGTCGAGCTGGACCAGCGTGCCCGGTTTCGCCCTGCGGACCAGGTGGTTGCTGACCTTGCCGTCCGGGATCGCCTTCACGGTGATCGTGACGCGGCCGTCCTGGCGGTTTGTCGGCGAGGTGATGGAGTAGGCACGCCACAGGCGCACCCCGTCGACGTCGACCCCGATCCGCACGTACTGACCGGCTGTGTGGCCGCGCCAGCCCCGTCCCGGCCTGATCACGATAGTCGCGGTGTTACCCGTCTCGGGGTGCACGGCCTCGATGCGCCCACGCAGGTCAGCGCCCGCACGCAGCGGGCTGACCAGGTCGAGGTAGTCCGACGGCAGCAGCGGCGTCGTGACCATCTCCAGCAGTTTCCACGCCCTGCTGCGGAGGGCTGCACTCGTCATGACTCCAGCTTGCTGCGCCTCAAGGGGTAAAGTCCTGACCGCAGGACGTAAATTTGATCGGCTGAATTGTTCGCAGGGAATAAAACCGTGAGCCATGCAATCCGGAGGGCCAGCGAACTGGCCCTGGATGAGACGACGGTCACCGCACTTCGGGCCGCGCTGAAGACCACCGCCGACGAGGTCGTCCAGGCGATCATCGACGAGGTCCCTCCCTACGCCAACGCCCTTTCGGGCCGCATGGGCGCCACCATCCGCCGAGCCGTCCGTACCGCCCTGGGGCACTACCTGGACCTCGCGAGCGGGAACGCCACAGGCGGCGACGCTGGTGACGCAGCCTACGAGCTGGGCCGCGGCGAGGTGCGCGACGGCCGTTCGATGGACGCCCTGCTCAGCGCCTACCGCGTCGGCGCCCGCGTGGCCTGGCGATGCCTGGCAGCGGGTGCCGTACCCGTAGGTCTGGCCGCCGCCGAGGTCGCCAAGTTCGCCGAGCTGACCTTCGCCTACATCGACGAGCTCTCTGCCGCGAGCGCCGCGGGCCACGCCGACGAACTGGCCGCCCGGGGCAGGGCCCACGAGCGCCACCTGGAACACCTGGCCCGCGACCTCCTCGCCGGCTCGAGCCCGGACGTGCTGCTGGCCTCTGTTCAACGGGCCGGGTGGCAGCCTCCGGTTTCGCTGACCGCGGTCCTGCTGCCCGCCGCCCAGGCCCGGCCTGCCTACCGCGCGCTCGACCCGAGCACCCTCGTCCTCGACGATCTGCCGGACGCCACCGGTGCGCTGCTCGTCCCCGATGCCGACCGATCACATCTCTTGCGGCAGCTGACCGACCGCACCGCCGTGGTCGGCCCGGCCCGGCCATGGACTCGTGCGTCCGCCTCGTACGCACGAGCCGTACGCGCGCGCTCCCTCTCCTCCGACATTCGCGACACCGAGGACCACCTGCCCGAGCTGGTGCTGAGCGCCGACGCGGACGCGTTCGCAGACCTGCGTGCCCGAGCCCTCGCACCGTTGCGGACCTTGCCTGTCGCGACGGCACGGCGGCTGGAGGAGACGTTGCGAGCGTGGCTGCTGCACCAGGGCAGGCGGGACGAGGCGGCGGCGGCGTTGTTCGTCCATCCCCAGACAGTCCGGTACCGGATGTCGCAGCTGCGGGAGCTGTTTCCGGATCTCGCATCGCCACACCGGGTCCTTGAACTGACGCTGGCGGTCGGTCTTCGGGTCAGCTGACGCGTACTTCGACCGTCCACGACCGCGTCCGCGAGCAGTCCAGGAATCGTGCCTCGTTCTCGGTGCCATCAGCTAGCTCATGCGGCCCCGGGGGAGAGCTGTATTGGCCAGCTGAGACCGGGGGTTGATGTGAAGAGCAGACAAGGCCTCGGGAAGCCCGTCGGGGGCGCTGTTCTGGCACGAGCTGACCTACGGGCGCGCGGCGGGCTGCAACTGGGTGACCGGCGGGGCGGTCAGGCCGGGTCACCAGGGGCGGGGGGCCGGGCCGCTCGCGCCGGGGACCACCGCCCGGCCTGGTCGACGCCGGCTGGATCCTCGCCACCCCCATCACGCACCTGACCCTGCTGCGCGCCCACCTACGCACCCCGCACCGCTTCAGAGACCTCCTCACCCTGCGCCGACGCACCGGGGTCCGCCTGGTTCTGGTCTGCCACCACCGGGACATGCGGTCGTTCCTGGAACGCGAGCTGCGGCAGGTGGACCACAGCATCGCCGAGGCTTCCGCTCTGCTGCCCGAGGCCGAACCGACCACCCCGCAATGCCAGGTGTCCCAGGCGGCGCCGCCGTTGGCGAAACGCTGGATCAGCCTGCCCGCCCTGACCACCCTCAAGGCTTTCGACGACGCGACCGGCCCATGCCGCTGCGCCGCCCCGCTGGCGGTGGACCGGGACTTCTTCCCGCCGGTGATGACCCCGGTAACCGAGACGGAGGTCGCCTGGCGGCTGCACCGTGCGACGGCGCACCCGTACCTGGCAGCTCAGCTCGCCACAGCTGTGTTCACCGCGGCTTCTACCACCCAGCTCGCCACCGCACACGTCCGCGATCTGGCCCGGACGGCACGACGATCACGCTGCACGACCACGGGCTGCGCCGGGGCTGCATGACGCACCCCGTTCCCGACTGGGCCCGCCCTCTGCCGAGGGCGGCTGCTCTCCTCTGGCGGATCGGGTCCAACACCAGCGGACCGCTGTTCCGCGATCAGCTGGGAAGTGAGGGGCTGCCGTCCTTGACGGCCTTCGCCGAGGACTGCAGGCTGCGCCCGACCCAGCCGCCGCGCCCCAAGCTGCGCCGGAGCCGACGGGGGACGGCGCCGAGTCCGATGGAGCCTGCGGCGACCATCTGGCCTGTGTGTACCGCTCATTACGGGCTTGCGTGGGTTAGGGATGAACCCGATCTGATGCAGGGCTGTCCGCACCCGCCTCCGCACACGCGAAAGACCATCGACAGGCGGAAGGGATGGTTGCCGCCGGACTACGGCCTGCGTGGCTTTAGACGCGAGAACGGGCTCTGGTCCACTTTCCGTGGAGGCTCACGGATAGTGATGTCAGTGGTGTGTGCTGGGATGGCTGGACTCTGCTGTTGATCTGCTGGGAGACCGTTGTGACGTCTTCGTATCCGTCCCTGACTCGTGCCTTGGCCGAGGCTTTGGTCGATGTCCTGTGGTTCATCGACGGCAGCGAAGACGAGCAGATGGATCAGGACGACGCGGTCAAGGTGATGGAGGGCGTCGCGCACGTGGTCAGCACGCTGTCGAGTGATCAGCAGCAGGAGCTGATCGCCCTGCTCGGGGAGATGGCAGCTGCCGAGACCAACCCCGCTCGCCGTGAGTTCCTGGAGGAGTTCCCGGAGGGCTTCGGGCTCATCGACGAGCTGTCCTGAAGGATTTCACCTTGCCCTGCAGGGCAGGCACCGAACCGAGCCGCGGCGGTTGATCCTCCACCCAGACTCATCACGATGAACTCGACGATGTTGGATAGCGGCATGGGGGCCTTGACGCCGGATCCTGAACACGGGTTATGCGGCTGATGCCAGCGTAGTTGGTGGTGTTTCGAGTGTGCTTCGTAGGTGATGGGGCTGCGGTGTCCGAGGCGGGAGTGTCGGCGTCGGGTGTTGTAGCGGTTGAGCCATTGGAAGGCGTCGAGTCGGGCCTGGCGCTCGTTGGGCCAGCGCTTGCGGCCCTGGAGCGTCTCTCGTTTGAAGGTTGCGTTGAAGGACTCCGCGAGTGCGTTGTCCGCGCTGGACCCGACCGCGCTCATACTTTGTCGGACCCCTGCTGACCTGCTGACCTGCAGGCTTCGGCGAAGGCCCTGCTGGTGTACTGGGCTCCGTGATCGGTGTGCATGATCGATCCGGCGAGACTGCCGCGGGTGCGGACCGCTGCGGCCAGGGCGTCGGTGACGAGGTCCACGCGCATGTGGTCGGCGATCGCCCAGCCGGCCAGACGGCGCGAGGCGAGGTCGATGACGGTCGCGAGATAGCAGAACTTCCCGCCGTCGATGGGCAGGTAGGTGATGTCGCCGACGTACTTCGTGTTCGGGGTTTCGGCGGTGAAGTCGCGGCCGATCAGGTCCGGTGCCTTGGCCGCGGCCGGGTCGGGGACGGTGGTGCGGTGCCGGCGGCGCAGACGGACCCCTTCGATTCCGGACGCCCGCATGATCCTGGCGACACGCTTGTGGTTGACCGGATCACCGCTGTCCTCACGGAGCTCGGCGGTGATCCGCGGGGCCCCGTAGGTGCCGTCGGATTCCCGGTGCACGGCCCGTATCCGGACGGCGAGGCGGGCGTCGGCTGCTTGCCGGCCTGCGCGGTCCGCAGCCGTCCGGCGCCAGTAGTAGAAGCTGGAGCGGGCGATGCCGAGGATCCTGCACAGCCGCTTCACGCCGTGACGGCGCTGGTGGTCGGCGACGAACTGGAAGCGGTTCACCAGCGCGTCTCCCCGGCGAAATACTTGGCCGCTTTCCGCAGGATCTCGCGTTCTTCCTCCAGCTCGCGGACCTTCTTCGGGAGTGCGGCGTTCTCCGCCTCCAGTGGCACGGGCGGTTCGGCCGGCCCCTCGGCACGGCGTCCCCGGGGCCGACTCGCTCCGGCCGCCCGGACCCAGTTCCGCAGCGTCTCCGGGTTGACCCCCAGATCGGCGGCGACCGACCTGATCGTCGATCCCGGCCGCGACTCGTACAGCGCGACCGCGTCCGCTTTGAACTCCGGCGGGTAGTGCTTCATGACCACGAGATGTCCGTTCTCAGATCCTCAGGATCCAGTGTCTCGTGTGTTCAGGATCCGGGGTCAAGGCCCCCTGTCGGAGTACCCCCGAATATGCTCACACCGGTACAGATGAACGTGCTCAGTTCAGGTTGGTCGTGGAGACGAGGAAGGATCTGACCGCACGGTTGAAGAGTGCCGTGCTCTCGACGTTGACCATGTGGGCTGCCGAGGAGAACCGTTGGTGCCTGGCACCGGGAACGGCTCGGGCGATTGCCTGAGCGTTTGACGAAATGTCGCTGCTGTCGAGTTCTCCGTCGAGAACCAGGGTGGGCACGCGGATGGAGGCCAGCCGGTCCGCTGCACCGACTTCTCTCGGTGTCCCCGCCCCCAGCCCGCGGGCGTGCCGCACGACATTGGCGGAAGCCGACGCACGCATCCGCTCACGCAGTGTGCGGCCGACTTCGGACGGTTCACGGTACGGCCCGTCCACCCACATCCGGAGAAAGTGCTCCACGAACCGCTGCGCTCCACCGTCCGGGTCGCCCATCGCGGCCATCTGCTGCGCGGTGTGGTGCGCGACGTAACGGTCGCTGAAGGGCCGCCCGCTCACCCCGGGCGAGGCGAGTACCAACGCCGACACGGACTCGGGATGAGCTATTGCCGTATCGATGGCGGTCCGCGCGCCGAGGGAAAGCCCTACGAGCGCGGCGCACGGGACGTCGAGGTGGGTAAGCAGAGCGTGGAGATCGTCGTGATTGGCGTAGTCGCCCGCCACGGTGGAAGAACGCCCGTGGCCGCGCGCGTCATAGCGGATGACGCGGTACCCCTGGCCCGCGAGCAGCGAGAACTGCTCGTCCCACATGTTCAAGTCGAGCATGCCGCCGTGGAGCAGTACGACAGGGGGCCCTTCGCCGGCCGACTCGTAAAAGAGCTCGCCCGCCTCGACGGGTACGGCGCCAGTTGTGACCGTGTGCGTCCGCGCATGCGTCATCGTGGGTCGTCTCCTCGATCCGTGGGGTGTGGCAGGGCATCCTGTGCGAGGTCCTTGAACTCCTCGCCGAGGCGCCGCATTACGTGCAGAGCCGTGGTGACGTCACCGGCGGTGAGATCGGACAGCCGGCGCCGCAGTTCGGCTTCCTCGGCTTCCTGGATGCCCTTGATGGTGGCGTCCCCTTCCGGGGTGAGCAGGATCAGGCGGGAGCGCCGGTGCTCGGGGTTCGGGGCGCTCTCGGCCAGCCCCAGGGCTGTCACATCGTTGACCAGACGCTGGATCGGCTGCCGGTCCAGGCCCAGCAGGCGGGCCAGTTGAGGAACTGTTCGGGGGCCGCCCCTGCGCAGTTCGTCCATCACCGCATGCGCACCGGCTGTCATCCCCGTGCCTGTCAGCTCCCGCTCCACGGCACGCACGACCGTGCGGTGCAGCGGCCACAAGCTGCGGATCACTTCGTACAGCAGAGGCCCCAACGGCGCCTCGTCCATCGCGCACTCATCGACACTCACGATGTCATCATGACACCTTTAATGTCTTCATGGTCAGAGATTCAGAGCGGCAGCCCTTGAGCACGTTCACTCGTACACGACTGAGCAGATTGAGTCGTACGCCGACAGCAGGAGGCCTACTTCAAGGACGGAGGCCGCCGGGCGGGGGATCTGCTGGTGGAGTTCACGGACATCGACTACATCGAGATCTCCTACTGAGACCGATGCGCGAGATCGCCTCGCGCGCCACAGCGTTGTGCCGAAGCGCGATAGGTGTCACCACGGCGCGATAGCTGGCACCAGCCGGTCATTGCCGTGATGATGCCGCCTGCAAGGGGGCCTTCCAACGTCGTCTTAGCCCTGGGCTAGCCTCTCGTCGATCGGCTGCCGCAGGCGGGCACCACCCAGGGCTGCGGGGGCTCCCGCCAGTAGGAGACCAGTTGAAGACCATCAGCGACTTCGCCCCCGTGCTCGGGTTGCCCGTTCGAAGGGACGAAGGGCACCTGATCGAAGAAATCGCCTCTGCCTGGTCGGTCACCCTGCCCGCGGACTTCGTTGAGATCGCGGGCGCTTACGGCGACGCGGTCATCTCGGACTACATCTACTTCTGCGGGGCCCGGACGCTGCGCGAGTACGCCGACGGCATGGGTCGGCAGCTGGAGGCATCCCGGACGGTTCCCCACACGGTCCTGCCGACCCCGGGTGGGGCTTTGGTTTGGGGGAACACGATCGAAGGCGACCAACTGTTCCTAGTTCCCCGTGAAGGCGGGTCCTGGACCGTCTCAGCGTTTCGCCGCGGTTGGGCGGACTGGCATGACACCGACCTCGGCTTCAGTGACTGGCTCCACCTCGCGCTGTCCGGCGGGACGGCCACTGACTGGCTGCCCGAGTGGAAGCCGCTCCCACACCCGATCGACCTTGACCAATAGGCTCCGGCCAGTCCGCCTGGGCTCCACACGGCCTCAGTCGTCGTCTGCTGCCCGAACCTGACCTTCACCGGACAACAGGTGACAGAACGGCTGAGCACTGCTCGCAGGTGACAAGCAGCGCGCGTAGGTGGTGACAACCACCTGGCTTCACCGCGCAGCTCCACCCAGCTCGATCGGCGCGCCCGGTGACAGGTATCGAGCTTCGGCACAACGTCCTTGCTGCCTCCGTGCGCGGGACCCGCCCGACCTCCGACAAGCCACCGTCTTCCGGCCCGAGGCGGCAGAGGGGGAGTCACCCGATTTTCGGTGACTCCCCCTGCTCGGCGTTCAGGTATTGCTTGAGTTGTGCGGTGAGGTCGGCGGTGGGCTGGGTGCCGTCGAGGACGATGCCGGCGCTGTCGCGGGTGGGGGCGACGTGGAGGTGGTGGGAGCGGTGGCTGTTGGCGTAGCCGAGGAGTCCGGGGGCGGGGTCTTTGCCTTCCTGGATCTTGCGGAGGGTTTTGCGGACGATCCGGATGTCTGCGGGGGTGTCGACGTACACGGTCCACGTCGCCAGGGATGCGAGCTCGGGCAGGGCGAGCGCGAAGATGCCCTCCACGATCACGATTGGGGCGTCAGCGTGTTCGGCCAGGGCTGCTTTGATGCGGGCTGGGTCGAGGGCGAGCGGGTCGCTGAAGTCGACCACGCGGCCTGGCCCGTCGAGGCGGGGGACGCTTGGGGCCAGGGCCGGATCGCTGTGGTAGCAGAGGTCCAGGTGGACCAGGGCCGCGCCGGGCACGGCCTCGGCCAGGGCGCGGGCGAGGGCGGTCTTGCCGGATCCGGCACCTCCGCCGATGAGCAGGACCTGTGGCGAGTGGTGCTGGTTCACGTGCGCCGTGCCTCAATCCAGGGTCGGGTTGAGGTCGCGAGTGTAGTGGGTGGGCGGAGCTAGCTGGTCCGGTTGAAGTGGTGTGCCGCCGCGGTGGCGAGGACCGCTCCGGGGATGGCCCCGACCCCGCCGGCGGGGTTGTCACTGGTGAGGGATGGGGTCGGGGCGGGCTGCAGGATGTGGTGCCCCCGCCCCGGGGCGGAAGCACAGTGGTCTCGCCACCATCGCCCGGGGCGCCCGGTTCACTCCTCGGCGGTGTCCGGGCTCCAGACAGCTGACCCGCCGCCGCGCCACTCGATCAGGCGGGCATCGTCCAGCTGGACGTCGTCCGGGTCCAGGCCGGCCTGTCGCAGGAACTCCAGAAGATCGCCGGGGCCCAGGGCGCGGCCGAGGATCTCGCCGTTGCAGCGGACGCGGCGCCCGCCCTGGGCGTCCGGCGGGTAGACGATCACGTGCGGGCTCACCTCTCCACCGTGCCGGTGCCCGGTCACTCCAGCACCCCGAGGGCGACGTCGGGCCGGCAGAACGGGCAGGCCTCCACTCCCTGGGCGAGGAGCCGGCGTGCTTCGGTGCGGTCGAGTGCCTTGCCCTGGCCGTCGGGGCAGGACCCGGCGTGCACGCGGAACGGCTGCTGTCCGTACCCGGTGCGGTGCACCTCCAGCTTCCAGTCCGGCACGGGCGCCGGTGGGCGGCGGGCCGTGACTGCGGCTTCCTCCTGTTCCAGGCGTCCGATGGCCTCGCGGACCTAGGAAAGCTGCCAGTCCAGCCAGCTTTCGACCGCTCGGTACTGGGCCAGCCGCACTCCCACATTTTCGCTCACAAGTTCGATTATAGGAATGGATGGTTCCGCCGCCAAAGAGTGGCGCGGCGCAGTCATGACGGGGACGGGCGGACCGTAGGATCCCGCGGTGGCAATCGAACTGAACGACGAACTCATCCGGCTTCGGCGCATGGCCGACGCGGCCCGGGCCCGTGCGACGGCCGGCCCCTACAGTGCGGAGGCGTGGCGGCCGTGGCTGGAGGCTGCGGCGGCGGTGCACGACGCGGTCACCGAGCACGCGAAAGCCACGGGGCAGAACCGCTACGAAGTCGAGAAGGCGCTCGTGACGGCGGCCAAGAGCGCAGAGGCGCCGCCTGAGGACTGACCCGGCCTGGCGGTTCCACGGGGCTGGCGGGGCGGTCTTCTGGGCCGTCCGGCGGCCTCCACCAGACCGCGGTGCCCTTGCGGGGGTCAGGCTGTTCCCGGGGGCGGTACGAGCTGTGAAGGAGGGCCCGGGGTGGTGCTCAGGCCGCCGGTGGAGCCGATGCTGGCGCAGGCCGCGGAGTCGGTGCCAGGGCCCGGCGTGCTGGGCCCTCTGGCCTTTGAGCAGAAGTTCGACGGGCACAGGGTGCTGCTCTTCACCCCCGCCGGGCCGGGCGGCCGGGTGCTGCTCCAGACCCGGCGCGGGTCGCTGATCCAGGACCGGTTCCCCGACCTGGTGGCGGCCGCCGAGCAGCTGCCTGACGGCCTGGTCCTGGACGGCGAGCTGCTGGTCTGGGATGCCGAGGCGGGCCGGCTGTCGTTTGAGGCGCTGCAGCGCCGGGCCGCCGCCCGCCGCGGCGCCCCCGCCCTGGCCGCCCGGTGGCCGGCCTACTACGTCGCGTTCGACGTCCTGCAACAAGACGGGCAGGAGCAGCTGAACCGCCCCTACGCCGAACGCCGCGCCCGGCTTGAGGACCTGTTCACCGATCAACGGCTGACGGCCCCGTGGACGCTCTGCCCCATGACCACGGACCTGGCCAAGGCCCGGGAGTGGCTGGAGTCCTGGACCGACGTGTCCGGCGTCGAGGGCATCGTGGTCAAAGCCATGAACCAGCCCTACCGCCCAAGCTACGGAGGCTGGTACAAAATCCGCCGCCGCGACACCACCGAAGCCATCATCGGCGCCATCACCGGCACCCTGACCCACCCGCAACTCCTCATCCTCGGCCGCCACGACACCCACGGCCGCCTGCGTGCGGTCGGCCGTACAGTCCCGCTACGCCCGGAGCAGTCCCGGCAGGTCGGCGAGCACCTGGCCGCCGCCGACGGCGGGCACCCCTGGGAGGGCGTGCGCTTCGCCGCAACGTGGGGCAGCCGCGACGCCCTGGACGCCATCCTGGTCCGCCCCGACCTGGTGGCGGAAATCAGCGCCGACCGCGCCATCGACCGCGGCGGAGTCTTCCGCCACCCACTCCGATTCAAGCGGCTGCGCCTGGACGTGACCACGGAAGATGTCCCGCGGTTCGGTCAGGGACCCACTGCGGCAGCCGGCTGACTCTCGCCTCCGGCCCATGCCACGCCCGAGGGGGGCTCCCCCTCCACCGGCCGACCCGGCCGCTGTCAGACCGGCCCCTGCCGTCGAGGGTGAGGGCCCGGGACGGTCGGGCCGCACCCGGAAGGAGGGCCGGCCATGGGCAACATCAACATGAACAGGCAGCACCCGGGCAGCCTCCTGGCCGACAGCAGCCCTACCGCCTACGGCGCCCCGTACCGGCACGCTTTCAGCCGGCTCGCCGCCTCCCACCGCGGCCAGCCTGCTGCTGAGATCCTCCCCGCAGCCGCGTCGGGCCGCCGACGACGCCCCTCTGGTTTCACCCCCGCCGACCTGCGTGAACAAGCCGAGGCCATCAGCACCGGCCAGTCGTACACCCTGCGGCTGACCCTGGACTGACACCGGCCCGGATCCGCCACGGCATTGTCAGTGCTGGCTGAGAAGCTGACATCAAACGGCAGGCTCCGCGCTCTCGCGGCAGCCGCTCTACAGCGTGACGGAGGTCCGGCGATGGCCATGGTGAGCTTCAAGGTGAGATGGGTCCTCGACGGCCAGGAGAAGACCTCGGCCGTGCACGACGACCGTCCCGCCGCCGAGCGGCGACAGCGGGAACTCGTGCAGTCCGGAGCCACGGCTGTAGAGATCTTCGAGACCACACACCGGCGGTAGACGACACCGTGGTGATCACACCCCCGCGGGGCGCGGTCTGCTTCCACGTGTCGATGATCTTCACCCCCGGGGGACCGAAGGTCGAGGGGACCTGGGAAGCCGAGGAGTCTGCGGTCAAGGGGTTCCGCGGCTTCACATGCACGGCTCGGACGACGTGACCATCACCTTGTGGGCCGAGACCGACGGCATCCGGCGCCGCTTGCGTACCTGGACGAAGGACCACGGCGAGGTACTCCACGCCGGACAGTGATCTGCCCGACGGACCTGCTGCGATCGAGCTCTCGGTGAAGCCGTCCCGGATGCGACCCCGGTGGCCGCGGATGCAGTGACGGGCCGAGCAGTCGTCGGCTGGCCCGCGTACCCGCCATCCCTCCACACCCGCCACCCCTCCACATCCGCCCGGTTACGGCTGGGCACGACGACGGCGCAGGAGCCTGGGTGCGGCTCGGGGGGTCTGCGGTCATGTCTGAATCGATCGCGCACCCGCAGCTGGCGTCCGGCATACGAGATGCGACCAGTGGCCAGGTCGGGGTGAGGACGTGGGTCCAGGCTTCGTCGCCACGGGCGGCATGCCCCCGCTGGGTGACTGTGCCTGCGTTGGGCGGGAGGGGGCGGGACGCGATTGAGGCGTCCCGCCCATCGGGCTGTCCGGGGTGGGCGCTACACTCCGCCTGCCCGGAACTCCTGCGCAGGTCACAGGGCTCGGGCCCATCTGAACTGGGGGGTTCATGAGTTTGCTGCGATCGGCAGAAGAGAGCGGAGCAGACGGGGGCGGGGCCGCGCGATCGCCGCCTCGGGCACCTTGCTGCTCGCGCTGCTGGCATCCCTGGCCGGCCCCACGACAGGCACCGCTCAGGCGGCCACGCCGCCGCCTGCCACGTCGGCCACGGCCCAGCCGAAAACTGCCGGTCCACGGGTAACGCCGGAGCCCGACCCGAAGGCCGAGCACGACGCAGCCGTACGCGCGCTCCAGAAGAGCGACCCGTCGGAGGCCTGCCCGACAGCCCTGGCTCCGCACACAGTCGGCACCTGCACGGTCGACCCGTCCAAAACGGCGTCCTTCTCGCTCACCCTGCCGCAGCAGAAAGATCTTCTCCTGCTCCAGGTCATCACGACCCAGCAGTCCGCCACCAAACTGATCGCGCCCGGCGGCGGCGCCGTCGCGTGCGATTACCCCAACCCCGGATACGGAACGCTGCGGTGCCCGATCGGTCAAGCCGGGACGTACACGGTGCAGGTCACCGACAAGAGCAACACGGCGAACGGCATCTCCGTGTCGTACGCGCCGCTGCTCTCGTCCACCGCGTGCAAGGCCATCGGCGCCGGGGACCACAGGCTCGGCGCACCGACCGTGCTGCACAGCTCGCTGCCGACGGGCTCGGCGGGTGACTGTTACACCCTGGACCTGGCCGCCGGTGACGTCCTGCGTGCCTACAGCTCCCGCCACGAGGTCCTGCACGGCGTGTACGACGCCTCGGGCAAGGAGATCTGCACGTCTAGGTGGCGCGGCGGGGCGTACCCCCTGGACTGCAAGCTCATGGGCACCGCACCGTTCCGGATCTCGGCACTGCAGTCCTCGGGCAACGCGGTCGCCTACGACTACACGGTGGCCAGGCTCTCCAATCCGGAGGGCTGCGCGCTGGTCGATCCCCAGGCCTTCGGAGCCGCCCCGGATCTGAGCCTGACCGAACCCTGCCGCATCCTGCGGGTCACGCAGGCAGCCGAGTTCACGTTCGGACCCGTTTCTTCCTCCGGAACGCTGCCTTCTCCGGCGGTGCTCGCCTCCGAGTCCGGTGAGGCTCTGCCCGAGTGCTCTGATCAGACGTGCGACCTGACCCCCGGTGATTACACCTGGTCGGCCGATCCCCGGAGTCAAGCGCTCGATCCCTTCGGCATGGCCTTCTACTCCGCGAAGGAGACCCGGGGGTGCACCCCGACCCACGACAACGGTCTGGTGGCCGGTCCGGCCGCCGGCACCTTCGGAGGGCCGGGGCAGGTGCTCTGCCTGACCCTGCCCACCGCCACCGGCAAGGGCGTTTACGTACTGAACCGGCCACCGGCCGGCGGCAGCTACGCCAGGGTGAAGGTGTACGACGCGTTCGGAACCCTGCAATGCGACGCCGGCGCCATCTGCAAGCTGACCGGCACCGCTCCCTTCCGCGCGGTGCTGACGAGTCAGGCGTTCGCGAGCTTCGCATTGATATTCCACCGGACCGGTGAGAGCGCGGGTTGCACGCCGTGGCCCCAGTCCACATTCGGCAACGGCACCTGGGGTGCCGAGGTGTCGGTGGCCTACCACAGGGCGCACGCCTGCCTGAGCGTGCCGGGCAATACCCACTCCACCGCCGAGCTGCTGGACTACTCCGACACCCGCAACGACGTGACGGCGACGGTCAAACTGGTCGACGCGGCGGGCAACGTGAAGTGCGAGACCACTCCTTCCACCAGAGCCAACGTATGCTCTCTGCCCTCGGGTGTGCCGTACACGGCGCTGCTCGAGAGCTGGGCCGCCGCCTGGGGTGGAACGGAGACGTACAAACTGGTGCGGCGTGACGTGTCCGCAACCGCGCAGTGCACGGCCGTGCCATCGACGAAGACGGGCGGCCCGTCCCTCCCCTTCGATCTGACGTCGCCTCTGGATACCCGCTGCGTGCGGGTGACCGGCGCCACCACGGACAAGTTCTGGATCGCGGCACGGACACCGGACGTACCGTACGTCGACGCCGCCCCGCTGACCGTCGTCGACGGCGACGGCCGCGCCCTGTGCCTGGAGGTTCGCGGCTCGTGCCGTGCCAGCGGCTCGACCTCGTACACAGCGGTCATTGGACCCGACAAGTCCTACGGCGCCCCCATCGCCGCGAAGCTGGACACCTGGCGCGTGGGCACCTCTACGGGTTGGGCCCCTGAATGCACCGCCAACCGTGTTTCGGTCAACGATTTCCCTACGCGTAGCGGAACTCTTTCCGAAACCTCCACCGCCTACTGCGCCGTGATCGACATGAGGCCGGGCCAGAGGATCGCCGTCTCCGGCACCACCAGCACCACGGAATTCGACAAGCCAGGCCTGGACCTGAGCGGCATGGAATGGACCTCCGCGACTGCCGGCTACGGGTGCACCGCCTCGCACGAGCAGTTCGCCTTCAGCTGTATGACGAGCCCCGCCGCGACGCCCGGCCAAGCGGTCTTGTTGCTGAGCCCCAAGCGCGCACGGACCCCCGTCGACTTCTCCCTGCAGGGAATCTGTGAGGAGGGCTGCCTTCCGCCACCGGTGCCGAACCCGACCGGCATCAGCCCCTCGACGAGCCTGACCGGTACTCGTACCGACGCCGTCGTCAGCGGTACCGGGCTCACCTTCGGCACCAAACTCAAGCTGATCCGCAGCGGCTCACCGGAGCGGGCTCTGGAGCCGATGACCGCGAACACCGACGGAAAGCAGCTGAACGTCATCGTCGACACGATTGGGCTGGTACCCGGGCAGTACGACTTGCTGCTCGAGGGCGTCGAGTACACCAGCGGGGTGCCGTCCCCGGGTTACCTTCCCAAGGCGTACACGGTCACGGCCCCCGCGCCAGTCCAGAAGGGGAGCCGGTTCGTGCCGGCCGGGCCGTCGCGTTCCCTTGACACGCGGGACGGCACCGGCGCGCAGAAGCAGCGCGTCGGGCCGGGAGGGGTCGTCACCCTTCAGGTCGCCGGGGTGAAGGGCATTCCAGCCACTGGGGTGAGCGCGGTCGTGATGAACGTGACCGCCGTGTATCCCACCGAGGCCGGGCACGTCACCGTCTACCCGAACGGGCAGCCGGCGCCCCAGTCGTCGAACCTCAACTTCACGGCCGGGCAGATTGTGCCGAACCTGGTGACCGTTCCCGTGGTCAACGGAAAGGTCGACCTGCGTAACAACTCCGGCTCCGTGGACCTCATCGCCGACGTCACCGGCTACTACACCGACAAGGCCGGGGTCGGCTCCGCGCTGAACTCGATCACACCGTCGCGTTTCCTTGACACGCGGGACGGCACCGGCGCGCAGAAGCAGCGCGTCGGGCCCGGTGGGGTCGTCACCCTTCAGGTCTCCGGGGTGAAGGGCATTCCGGCCACTGGGGTGAGCGCGGTCGTGATGAACGTGACCGCCGTGTATCCCACCGAGGCCGGGCACGTCACCGTCTACCCCAACGGGCAAGCGGCGCCGGGCGTATCGAACCTCAATTTCACGGCCGGGCAGATCGTGCCGAACCTGGTGACCGTTCCCGTGGTCAACGGAAAGGTCGACTTGCGCAACAACTCCGGCTCCGTCGATCTGATCGCCGACGTCACCGGCTACTACGCGGCGACCGGCTCGGCCTTCTCCGCGGCTGGGCCGGTCCGGCTGCTCGACACCCGTGACGGCACCGGCGCCCGGGCGGGCGCCGTGGGGCCAGGCGGCCTGGTCAGCCTCCAGGTGGCCGGAGTTTCCGGAGTGCCCGCGCAGGGTGTGACCGCCGTCGTCCTGAACGTCACGATCACCAACCCCACCGAGGCCAGCCACCTGATCGTCCACCCGCACGGGGTCGCGCGTCCCAACGTCTCGAACCTCAACTACACGGCCGGGCAGACCGTTGCCAACCTCGTGGTGGTCCCGGTGGTGGACGGACGGGTGACGTTCTTCAACAACGCCGGCTCCGTTGACGTGATCGCCGACCTGAACGGCTATTTCACGGTCTGACGTCCCGAGGTCACGTGTGAGGGTCCTGTCCGAGATCGGGCGGGACCCTCGATGTTTCCCGGCTGGCCAGAAGCGACTTCCGGAAGCCCGCACGAACCGGCACGTTCCTGGCTCCGTTCTCGAAAGCAGCTCGTAAATGCGAGAACCCAGTGCACTTGTGGATCGCTTTGCGCAGGGTGCTCACCTGCGCTACTGCCTCGATGCCGCCGCCGCACCTCCTGAGGAACCCGCGTGAACCCCGCTTGAAAGGGAGCTCCACCGGGATCGTAAGGGCCGACGTCGACCAGGTCCTCGGCCGCGTTGGCCATCACCGGCTTCAGGTACCGGGCGGCCGGCACGGGTCAGGGGTAGTGGGGCCGGGGAGGTGGGGCGCGGGCGGCCGACCTTGTCGGCGGGGCCGCGTGAGGGATGCCCGGGGTGGTGCCTCGTGTGGCACCACCCCGTCGTGTGGCGTGTTGTCTGGTGGGTCAGTCGGTGCCGTAGTAGCCGAATTCGTCGATGATCAGGTCGATGTTTTCCCAGCCCTGGTTCCAGAAGGCGACCATGCCGCTGTCGGCCGGGGCTGCCTGGGCGAGATTCGCGGCTGTTTTGCCTGCCGTCCAGTTCATGTTGGAGGAGATGGGACGTGCGGGTGGGGTCGCGGTGCCGTTCTCGTATTGTTCGCGGGTGTTCGGGTCCGGGGCCACGGACAGGAATCCGGTGCCGGTCGTGTTGGTGACGGTGGTGTTCAGGACGTACGCCTCAACGTTGGGGGCGTCCAGCAGGTGCATGTAGTCACGGGCTGCGAGCTGCTTGCCGGTGTTGCGGGTGTCGACCATCCGGGTGGGGATCGGGTGGTTCGGTACGTAAGCAGCCTGGCTGTTGGGGGTGTAGTAGCCGTTGACGTCGATGACGACGTCAGTGGGCTGCCAGGAACCGTTGCGGACCATGATCCGGCCGTCGGGTCCGACCGGCACGATGACGGAGTTGGCGACGGTCTGGCCGGCGGTGAAGTTCAGGTTGGACGCGGTCGGCGCCGCCTGCCCGCTGGGGTAGACGGTCAGGTGGCCGGCTTCGCGCGGGTTGGTGACCGTCACGTTGAGCGAGACGGCGGTGGCGCCCTTCGGAACGCCGCCTGCCCCGGCGATCTGCACGCCGAACGAACCGTGCCCGATGACCTGGCCCTTGGCAGTGCCTTGACCTTCGCGGGTGTCGACGAACCGGGTCGGCGAGAGCGAGGTGTAGCCGCTGGACGCGGACGCGGCGAAGTAGCCGGTGATGTCGGCGATCAAGTCGACCGACTCCCAGCCGCGGTTGTCCAGGTTCACACGCCCGTCCGAGCCAACCGGCACGATCACGAGGTTCGGCACGGTCTCACCGGGACCGTAGTTGATGCTCGACGTGCTCGGCATGGGACGACCGCTGCCTGAGGCGATGATGTGCCCGCTGGCGGTTGTATTGGTGACGGTGACGTTGAGGACCACGGCGGTGACACCATCAGGGACTGTGCCGCTGCCCGTGATCTTGACGCTGGTCGAGCCGTATGCGGGGACCTTGCCCATTGCTTGGCCTGTGCCGTTGCGGGTGTCCAGAAGACGCAAGGGGGCGTGCGGGGTGAAGTCGGAGCCCAGCGTCGTCACGGTGACCTTGTTGACGGCCTGTGTGTTCGTGGTGGGGTCGGTCACGGTGACCGTGACCGTGTACTGGCCGACCTCGGTGTACGGGTGCTTGCTCACCAGCGGTTCGGAGGCGTCGGCGGTGACCGTGTCGGTGGTGCCGTCGCCCCAGGCAATGGCGACGCTGAGCGGGCCTTCAGCGCCGCTGAAGGTGGAATGCACAAGCATCGTGTGGGCGGAGGTGCCCCAGCTGTCCAGTCTGACCGAAAGCGCTTGACTGTCGCCAGCGGACGCCGCCTGGCTCTGGCCGGTCGGCACTGCGGTGCGGACCGTTCGGTCCGCGGAGCTGCTGAAGACTTCTGCGCCGGATGCCTCGGCTGTGCTCGGGTCCACGTCGGGGGCGGCTGCCCTGTGAGGATCGGGCATGACCGGCTGGGCCTGAGCCATGCCGGGTATGAGTCCAACACCGGCTGCGAGGGCAGCCGCGGCGATTACGAGTCGGCGCTTGGGCACGGGTCCCCTATGTCTCTGGTTGTGAGTTGAACGGGTTTGACAGTCTGCCCGGACCGCTCGGCCTCTGCCATGGCCGGGTAGTCCCTGACTTGGGGGCGTCGGCCTGCGGGCGTTGGGTTTGCAGCCGCGGCGTTTGGTCTGTGAGTGGTGGCAGAGGGTGGGGCCCGCCAGCCCCGTGTGAGGGGCTGGCGGGCCCGTGTGTTGCTGGTGGAGTGGTTATGGGGTGGGAATGTCAGGCACCGGAACCGGCAGCGGCAGTGGAGCCGTGCCGAGGCTGGGGATGGTCCAGGTCTGGGCCGGGGAGCGGTTGCAGTCGAAGAGCCAGAGCTGGTGGCCGGGGGTGGTGTCGTAGTTGCCGAGGTCTATGCAGCGGCCGGAGACGGGGTTGTAGATCGCACCGTCGGCGCGGGGGAGGAACCGCTGGCTGGGGGCGCTCGCGTCACATGTGCGCAGTTCGATCAGCGTGGTGTTCGCGGTGCCCGCCATGGCCGCGTTGAGGCACTTGCCGTGGGTCTGGATGGTGCCGTCGTTGCGGATCTGGAACTGCTGGGCGTTGGTGCCGTTGCAGCCGGCGATCTGGATCTTGTTGCCGTCGGTGTCGCCGTCGTAGTCGTTGTCGACGCAATTGGTTGCGGCGCCGGCCAGGTGGATGGGGCTGGACGCGTTGGGGGCGGTGATGGAGGCGGCGTACGGGTAGACGGCGAGGTTGCTGACGCCGCCGAAGAAGCCATTGTCGGGCAGGTTGGTGGTCAGGTAAGCGGCCTGGCCGTCCCTCTTGTATCGGCCCATGACGAGCGGGCCGGTGGGGGCTTGGCTGCTGGTGGCGGTGTGGTGGCCGGTGCTGGCAAGGATGCCGTTGACGTAGAGGCGCATCAGGCCGGTGGTGGCGTCGTAGACGGCGGAGACACGGGTCCACACGCCGGGCGTGAAGCGGGCCGCGCTGTTGACCGCGAGGTCGGTCCAGTCGTACATCAGGCCGTCGACGTCACCCCGGGCGATACCGAAGCGCCACGCCTGGCCGTTGGGGTCGGAATAGAGGAAGAAGGCGCTGCTGCGGGTGCCGTCCTGGCTGGCGATGACGCCGCCGTTGGTGGTGTCGGCTTTGGCCCAGGTGCTGATGGTGAAGCTGCCGCGGGTGTCGACGGCGGTGGTGGTGCTGGTGATGCTCGAGGCCTTGCCCTTGAAGGCCGCGTGGGTGGTGTCGCGACCGCCGATGGACTCCTTGGCGAACGTGATGCCTGCGGGGGTGGCGGGGTTGTTGCCGGCGGGCGCCGTGACGGTGTCGAATCCGACCTCGTCCCGGGCCTTGGTGCCGGCCAGGCCGGTGAGACCCCACTGGGCGGAGGCCCGGTTCAGGCCGGCCAGGGTGACGGGGGAGACGTCGACGCCAGTGACGGTGGGGTGGGGGAGTTCGGTGCTGGGTGCGGTACCTGTGCCGTAGAACGAGACGAGTTGTTGGTTGGTGTCGACGGCCCACAGGTCCGGGATGCTGTCACCGGTGATGTCACCGTTGGAGCCGATCCGGGGGTAGGTCTTCGGGTCGATCTTGCCCGCGATCAGTCCTGCGGCCGGGTCGGTGAACCCGGTCAGGTCGGTGGCGCTCTTGACGGTGAAGGCGTGCAGGGTGCCGCCGTCGGTCTTGGAGCGGGCCCACAGGGTGGGGAACGCGGTGCCCTGGGCTCGTCCGGGTGCGATCAGCTCGTAGCCGTCCCATTTGGTGTCGTTCCCGGAGAGCAGGATCGCCTGGGGTGCGAGCTGGTTGTTGGTGCCGGCGGTGGCGAGCCACAGACGCCCGTTCTCGACGAACAGCAGGGAGGTCTGGGGCAGAGAGTCGCCGGCCTCGCCCGTGACAGAGCCGAATGCCGCGATCTGCGTCACCTTGGCCCAGTCGGTGCCGTAGCCGTAGGTGGTGCAGGTGATGGCCGCCTTGGCGGAGTTGAGGCAGCTGGTGGGCTTGGTGATGGCGGTGGATGCCTGACCGTCGAACCAGCCGCCATTGCCGTCATTGGAGTAGACGTACAGATTTGTGCTGCCGGACTGGTGGGCGAAGAGGTCGTCGACGGTTTTGCGGCTGAGGCTGCCGCGGTGGCTGATCTGGATTCCGTTCCAGTTCCCGGTGTTGCCCACCGCTGTGACCATCTTGGCGCGGGGCGCGCTGTACGGGTCTTCGCCACCGCCGATCTTGCGGAGGTCCCCGGCGGTGTCGGGCAGCAGGATGTCGGGTTTGTGATCTCCGGTGATGTCACCGAAGACGGCCTTGCCGGCGTCGGGGTTGGAGGGGGCGTAGTAGCTGTAGACGAAGGGCTGGGACATGTTGCCCGCGTTGTCCTGGGTCTGCAGGTACACATAGTTGGTACCCCAGCGCGGCGGCTTGATGCTGATAGTGGCCTTGCCGCCGGTCAGCTTGGTGATGCCGGGCGCGGTGTCGGTGCACTTCCAGCCGGTGGCGGCGGCCTTGACCGGGTCGGTGGTCCAGCGGGCGCAGGCCAGACCAGAGCTACGGCCGCCGCTTACCGGACCGGGGTCGGCGCCGGTCAGAGTGAAGGTTCCGTCCTGTCCGGCGTACTTGGGGTGGGCTCCGATGGTGCCAGAGGCGGGGAAGTCGGTGGATGTAACGGTGGCAGTCGGCGGGGTGCGGTCGACGCGGAAGAAGCACATCTCGGTGGGGCTGCTGGTGAGAGTGCCGTCCGTTGCGCGGGCCGCCCAGCCGTACTGGTGGCCGTCGGTCAGCGCGCCGATGTTCACGGTGACGGCGCCGTAGCTGCTGTTCCAGCCGGCGTCGGCGTACTGGGTCGTGCCGCCGTTGTCGTCGTCCCAGTACTGGAAGCCCGTGTAGAGCTGCTGTCCGGTCGCCGAGTAGGTGGAGGTGGTCAGGGTGATGTTGTTGTTGGCGCCGACCCAGCCCGGGTTGTCCCAGGCGTTGGCGGTGCCGGGAGTACGGCAGTCGGCGTAGGAGGCGGTGTCGGCGAATCCGGGAGTCGGGCTGGTACGGGGCCACCAGACCGTGGGGGTGATGTCGTACTCGACGACGATGTGCGGGGTGTTGCTGAACCGCTGCCGGTAGTACTTGTTGTACTCGTCATCGGGGGCGAGGCCGAGGGTGATGGTGGACCACTGGCCCCCGACGGCGCTCTTCACCAGGTTTTTGACATCGAACTGGATGTCGCCCGACCCGGACATGTTGGTGGTGCCGATCTTGCCGCAGCCGCCCATGCGCGAGTTCTTGTCGCAGGGCTGCTGGTTCCAGCTGGTCGGGTTGCTGATGTAGCCGGTGGAGTACAGGCCCATCGGGGTGACGGTGCTCGGGCTGGCGGAGGAGACGACGGTCGCGTAGAACGTCGCGTTGATGACCTCGCTGTTGTGGAGCCGGGAGTCAACGCCGATCTGGAAGTAGGCCCGGGAGCGGCCTTCCCTGTCACACGGCGGGTTCCCCACGATGTAGCCGCAGTACCCGGCGGCGGGCTTGTCCTGCCCGTACTGGGTTCCGTTGTACTCGTTGGTGTCGGGGTACGCCTCCTGGACCTGGGCCCAGGCCTGGTTGGCGTTGTCGAGGGTCGGGTTCCAGCCCGGGTCGATGTACCAGGGACCGGTGCCCTGCCCGAGCAGGGTGGCGTCGGGGACGAGCTGAATGCCCTGGGCATCGACACTCGTGCCGATCTTCTGCACCCCGGCGCCGGTGCCGGGGCCGTCGCTGCTCGACGGCGTGGAGGTGTCCTCCACGTCCGCCGAAGCTGACTGCAGCGCCATGGTGCCCGCCGACTTGGAGAGCGTGGACGGAGCAGCGGGAGCGGTGCCGGCCGAGTCCCACATCAGCGGGGTGGGGGCGGAGAAGCGCGGCTTGCCCTGGCCGTCAGTGGCTTTCAGGTTGCCGGCGCCGTCCGCGCTCACGGTGAGCCCGTCGGCCTCGACGGCGAGCTGGAGCTTCTTGACGGCGGGGTTGGCGGCGGCCTCGGCGGTGCGGACGATCAGTACCTGTCGCCAGCCGCCGAGCGTGTTGGCGCTGAGCTCGAGGTCCACGCCCGGCAGGACAGAGGCGTACAGGGCGCTGTCGCCGTTGAGTACGGGCTTGGGCAGTGGGAAGGGAGCCTTGAGCGCCAGCTTCTTGCCGTCGGCGGTGGTCATGGTGGCCATGGGGCCGGTGCCGCCGCCGGAGAGGCTGAGCTTGGACGGCACGGCTGCCGGAGTCACGGTGCCGTCTGCGTTGGCCCGCAGCGTGGCATCGACCGGCTGCCAGGTTCCGGCGGCTGTCTTGACCCGCTGCGGTACAGGCGCGGTGTCCGTGGTGAGCGTGCCCGTCGGAGTGGCGAAGGTCTGCGAACTCGCCGTCGTCAGGTGCTCGATGACGACTGGTTTGCCGCTGCTTTTGGCCTGGGCCTTCGCGGCGTCGATCGCAGCCGCCTCCGCGGAGGGAGGACGGGGCGTCGGGGCGGGCCATGCACTGTTGGCCGGGCCGTGGCCGCGGGCATCCTCGGCGAACGCCGGCGGCCCGGCGAGCAGACCGGTGCCCAGAGCGAGAACGACGGCACCCGCGACGGGAAGCGTGAGCGCGCCGGGGGTCCTCCGTCTGCGGAGGACCCCCGGGCTGGAAAGGCGTGAACGGATTGCTGGCCTCATGGCGGAGGTCCTCGCTGTGAGCTGTGAGTGAAGAGAAGTCAGGCGCACGCTTCCTTGTCATCTGCAAATGTGTCAACAAACCGCAAGATCGAGATGTCCTCTTCATGGCATGAAATGCCAGCTTGTCCAGACAGTGACATTGACCACGTGAGAAAACTCTAAAAATCTCTTACGCGCGGGAACTTTCGCTACGTAGAGTGCGTCTGATCCGGGCTCAGCAGGTTCGGTCCTTTTCATGTCCGGTTTCCTGTGGGGGGATCCAGTTGTCTCGTCGGAGTGGCTTCGCCGTGCGCTCAAAGCGCGGCAGAGCTCGGGTCGCGGCGGTGGCCGCACTCGCTGTTCTCGTCTCTGGCCCGGGTCTACCCGTGGCCCAAGCGACTGACAAGCCGCCAAAGGTCTGGGTTCCGCCGAAGACCGCGCTGCCCAACTCGAAGGCGGTGAAGGGGTCCAACGCCAAGCCCGAGGCGCAGGAGCCGCCTGCGGCCAAGGCGTGGAAGCCTGTCAAGAAGTCAAAAACTCCCGCCGGTTCCACGACGGTTGAGGTCGGCGCCCGGCCCGCGCCGCAACCCGCCAACGGCTCCGGACCCGTCCAGGCCGGCAGCTTGCCGATTTGGGTTGCGCCAGCAAAGAATGCAAAATCGTCGGCTGCTCTGTCTGAACTCGCCACCTCACCTTCCGCTACCGGCACGGGCAGCCTCAAGGTCGAGGTGAAGGACGCGGCGAAGACCCGCGCAGCCGGCGTGAACGGCGCCCTGATCGCTCTCACCGAACCCGCGGGCGTCACCGCCTCCGGCAAGGTCGAGGTCGGCCTCGACATCGCAGCCTGGGCGAAGAACACCAGCGCCAACTGGGCAAGCCGCGCCCGACTGGTCCAGCTCCCCGCGTGCGCGCTCACCACACCCGGTGCCGCAGGCTGCACAACCCGCACACCAGTGGCCTCACACACCGACGCCTCCGGGCACCTGGTCGCCGAGGTACAGGTACACAAGACCCCCAGCCCTTCCGTTTCACTGCTCAAGTCGCAGCCCGACGCCAAGTCCGCTCCCGCCGCAGCCCCGCAGATACTGGCCGCAGATGGCATAGCCCTGGGCGTTGAACCGGGTCCGTCCAGCAGTCTCGGTGACTACTCCGCGACCCCGCTGCTGCCGTCGGCTTCCTGGCAGGCCGGGGCGAACGCGGCGAACTTCACCTACGGCTACACGGCCGAGGTTCCTTCGGCCATCGCCGGGGCGGCGCCGAGCGTGGTGCTCGGCTACGACTCCGCCTCGATCGACGGCCGTACCGCCTCGACGAACGCCCAGTCCGGTCTGATCGGTGAGGGCTGGGACTGGCACCCGGGCTCGATCTCCCGCTCGTACAAGGGCTGCAAGGACGCGGGCATCGCGGAGTCGGGTGACGAGTGCTGGGCCGGCGACATCCTCTCCCTCTCGTTGTCCGGCCACGCCGGACAGATCGTCCGCGACGACACCACCTGCGTGTACCGCCTCCAGGGCGATGACGGTACGAAGATCGAGCGCCTGACCGGCCAGCGCAATCCGGCCTGGAAGGGCGAGGGCTTCAAGGTCACCACGACCGACGGCACCCAGTACTACTTCGGCTCCAACCGCCTGCCCGGCGGCGACGGCACCGACCCCGAAGCCAAGTCCGTCTCCACCGTCCCGGTCTACTTCAACAGCGGCCAGGACAAGTGCCTCGGCGCGGACACCCCCGCCAACGGCACCTGGCAGCAGCTCGGCTGGCAGTGGAACCTCGACTACGTCGTCGACCCGCACCAGAACCTGATCTCCTACCGCTACGAGCAGGAGAACAACTACTACGGGCGAGGCGGCGGCCAGAACAACGGCACCGGCACCTCCACCCTCTACCAGCGCGCCTCCTACCCGACCTGGATCGGCTACGGCCAGCGCCTGCCCGACCAGGTCACCGCGAAGGGCACCGCCAACACCGCCGCCCAGATCTGGCTGCGCACCGCCGACCGCTGCTTCGAGACCGGCGCCGCCTGCGACCCGGCCCAGCGCAAGACCAACCCCACGGCCTGGGGCGACACCCCCGTCGACCAGGAGTGCGCCGCCACCGGCCAGTGCCTGAACCTGTCGCCCACCTACTTCTCCACCAAACGCCTCACGAAGATCGACACCGAGGTCCTCGGCACAGGCGGATACCGCAACATCGACTCCTACGCCCTCACCCAGCACTTCGCGGACCCCGGCGACGGCAGCTCGCCGACCCTGTGGCTCGACTCCATCAAGCGCACCGCCACGAACGCCAGGACCCCGCTGTCCGTGCCGGCCGTCACTTTCGGAGAGCCCAAGCAGATACCCAACCGCGTCGACGGCGTGGTCAAGCGCCCCGACGGCACTGAGGCCGGCGCTTCCCGCTTCAACCGGCCGCGCATCCAGACGATCACCACCGAGACCGGTGGCCAGATCAACGTCGTCTACAAGGCCCCGGAGTGCTCCCGCGTCGCAGGCACGATGCCGGCGGCCGCGGACAGCAACACGATGGCCTGCATGCCGGTCAAGTGGTACCTGCCAGGCCAGTCCTACCCGGACCCGGTCGACGACTGGTTCCACAAGGTCGTCGTCCAGTCCGTCACCCAGCAGGACAAGGTCGGCGGCCAGGTCAGCCAAGTCACGGACTACGCGTACGGCGGCGGCATCGCCTGGCACCGCAACGACTCCGAGTTCACCGACCCCAAGACCCGCACCTGGGACCAGTTCCGCGGCTACGCCACCGTCACCACCCGCACCGGCAGCGGCAACAGCGCCGAAGCACCGCGCACCAAGTCCGTCGCGACCTTCCTGCGCGGCATGGACGGAGACGTCCTCGCCAACGGCACCAAGCGCAGCGTGAACGTCCCCGACGCCCAGGGCGGCACCATCAAGGACGAAGAAGTCCTCTCCGGCTTCGTCCGCCAGACCCAGACCTACGACCGCGACGGCGGCACCGTCATCGCCGACGAGGTCTCCACCCCCCTGCTCAAGCCGAACGCGACCGCGACCCGCACCCAGTCCGGCGGCATGCCGCCCATCACCGCCCGCGTGATGAACACCGGCACGGTCACCAGCCGCGCCAAGCTCGCCGACGGCACCTGGCGCACCAGCCAGCGCACCTCCACCTACGACGACACCCTCTTCTCCCGCCCCCTCCAGGTCGACGACAAGAGCGACCTCTCCCGCCCCGACCAGCGCCTGTGCACCACCTTCGAGTACGCCACCGGCCCCGGAAGCGCGCTCACCCAGCTCGCCTCCCGCACCTTTGTCCTCAAGGGCACCGGCGGCTGCGCACAGACCCCGAACGCGGCGAACACGGTCGGCGACACCCGCGCCTACTTCGACAGCAAGCCCCTCGGCCAGGCCGGCACGACCGCCGACCAGACCGGCACCGAGGTCCTGGAGAAGTACGACACCGCGGGCAACCCCGTCTACCGCCTCAACGTCATCTCCACCTACGACGTCTACGGCCGCATCGCCACCACCACCAACAAGGTCCGCAAGGACGCCGCCCATCCTGACGGCGCGGTCACCAAGACCGAGTACCGGGCCCTGCCCAACGCCCTGCCGTACGAGGTCACCCACACCAACCCGCTCGGCTGGAAGACGGTCACCACCCTCGACACCGGCCGCGCGATGCCGATGAAGACGACCGACGAGAACGGGCACGTCGCCGAGCGCGGCTACGACGCCCTCGGCCGGGTCACCACCATCTGGCAGCCCGGCCAGGACCGGACCGTCGACCCGCCGGTCCGCAAGTTCTCGTACAGCATGAACGGCACCAACGCGCCGACCACCGTTCTGAGCCAGACACTCATGAACGACAACTCGTACATCTCCAGCTACACCATCTACGACGGCCTCGGCCGAATCCGCCAGACCCAGGCCCACACCCCCTCCGGCGCCTACGGCCGGATGATCACCGACGCGCTCTTCGACTCGCACGGCTGGCAGGTCAAGACCAGCGCGCCGTACTACAACGACCAGGCCGCCCCCGGCGGCGCCCTGTTCCTGCCCAACGGCGGCGTCACCCCCGACAATCACATCCCGGCGCAGACCGTCTCGGTCTTCGACGGCCTCGGCCGCACCACCGCCTCCGTCTTCCAGTCCTTCGGCATCGAGCAGTGGCGCTCGAAGACTGAGTACCCGGGGGCCGACGAGGTCCGCACCATCCCGCCGGCCGGCGGCTACGCCACGGCCAGCATCACCAACGGCACCACCTCCGTCCTGCGCCAGTACAAGAGCAACACCCCGACCGGCACCGACTACGACGAGACCACGTACGAGTCCAACACCCAGGGCCAGGAGCTGCGCCGAAAGGACTCCGCCGGCAACGAGTGGACCTTCGCCTATGACCTCCTCGGCCGCACGGTGAAGACCACCGACCCGGACTCGGGCATCGCCACCACGGTCTACGACGACAGCAAGAACCTCGTCACCGTCACCGACGCCCGCAACAAGAGCGCCACCACCGTCAGCGACCTCCTCGGCCGTACCACCGCCACCTACGAGGGCACGGCCGTCGACCCGGCCAAGCAGGTCGGCGCCTTCACCTACGACACCAAGGCCGGGGCCCTCGGCAAGCCGGCCACCACCACCCGCTTCACCGGCGGCACCTCCGGTAGCGCCTACGTCTCCGAGATCACCGGCTACGACAGCGGCTACCGCCCTCTCGGAACCAAGGTCACCATCCCGGCCACCGAGAAGCAGCTCGCCGGCACCTACGAAACCAAGAACACCTACGACAAGTACGGGCAGCTGAAGACGACCGAGCTGCCGGCCATCACGGCGGCCGGGCTCGCCGCGGAGACGCTCACCTACGGCAGCAACATCGCCGGCAGCTTCACCTCCCTCGACAGCACCATCGGCTCGCAGATCACCCCGTACGTCGTGGACATGCGCTACGACCCGTACGGCCGGGCCATCCGCACCACCATCGGCGACACCGGCAAGCAGATCGTCTCCACGGTCGACTACGACCTGGCCACCGGCCGACCCGTCCGCTCCACCCTGGACAAGCAGACCGCGACCAGGGCCAGCGTCGACGTCGTCGACTACACCTACAACCGCGTCGGCCAGCTGACCTCCATCAGCAACACGCAAGACGGCGCCGCCCGCGACCTGCAGTGCTTCACCACCGACTACCTCGGCCGCATGACCCAGGCCTGGACCGACACCGGCACCACCACGACAGCGCCGCAGCCGAGCGTCCGCGCTATCGGCGGCTGCGCCAACAGCACCGGTCCCGCGGTCGACGGCACGGGCAAGCCGAGCGTGGGCGGACCGGCCCCGTACTGGCAGCAGTACGAGTACGACAAGATCGGCAACCGCACCAAGCTGGTCAAGAAGGACGTCACCGGCAACACGGCCAAGGACACGACGGTCACCCAGACCTTCGGCACCGCCCCGAACACGGGCACCGGAACGGGCGGCCCGCACGCCCTGATGAAGTCCACCGAAACCAGCGCCACCGGCACCAAGGTGACCTCGTACACCTACGACGCCACCGGCAACACCGCCTCCCTCACCAGCACCCCGGGCACCAAGACTCTGACCTGGAACGACCAGGGCAAGCTCGACAAGATCACCGGAACCGGCGAGAGCGCCGGCACCAGCTACGTCTACGACACGGGTGGCAACCAGCTCATCCGCCGCGACCCCGGCAAGACCACGCTCAACCTCGGCCTCGACCAGATCACCCTGGACACCGCCACCAGCAAGGTCTCCAACGTTCGCACCTACGGCGCCCCCGGCGGCCTGTCCATCACACGCACCACCACCGCCGGCACCTCAACCCTCACCTACCAGTCCTCGGACCACCACGGCACCAACGGCGTCCAGTTCAACGCCACCGACCTCGCCCAGACCCGCCGCCCCGCCGACCCCTTCGGCAACGAACGCGGCATCCAGCCCGCCCCCGGCACCTGGGCCGGCGACAAGGGCTTCGTCGGCGGCACCAAGGAACAAGCCACCGGCTTCACCCTCCTCGGCGCCCGCGAATACGACCCCACCACCGGCCGCTTCATCAGCCCCGACCCCATCATCGACGCAGGCGACCCCCAGCAGTGGAACGCCTACGCCTACTCCAACAACGACCCGTTCAACAATTCGGACCCCAGCGGCGAGCTGTACATCCCCAGGGCACCCAACTCGTTCATCACCGAACCGAAGACGACCCCGTCGCAGGGCGCGCAGAACGAGCTGAATGAGGCGAACAACCAGCTCAATCAGTCGAAGAAGAAGCGCGAGGAACTGAAGCACGCAGTCGTCGACCTGATCGGTGACCTGATCGGCTACAACGACGCCCGAGACTGCTTCACCAAGGGCGACGTCATGGCCTGCATCAACACGGCCCTCAACGCCGTGCCCTGGGGCAAGCTCCTGAAGGCAGTCAAGGTCGGCATCAAGGCCTTCAAGATCTACAAGGAACTCAACAAGACCTACGACGCCATCAACGCCGGCGAACGCAGAGCCGCCAAGGCCATGGAAGCCTTCACCAAGGCCAAAAAGGCCGAGGACGAAGCAGCCGACGCAGCAGCCAAGGCAGCAAAATCAGGCGAAACCAAAGCTGAATCAGCCAGCGACAGCGCCGGTACAGAAACCAAAGCAGCCAAGGCAGAAGACGACGTCGAGTCCCAAGGCAGCGGATCCGACGCCAAGAGCGATTCGAGCCCGTCCTCCTGCAAGGCCTCGGTCAAGACGAACAGCTTCCCCACAGGCACCAAGGTCCAGATGGCGGATGGCAGCACCAAGGCCATCCAGGACATCAAGGTCGGCGACACCGTGATGGCAACGGACCCGCAGACCGGCGAAACCCGCCCGAAGCAGGTCACCGCCACCATCACGACCCCCGACGACAAGGAATTCACCGACCTCACGCTCACCGACGACGCGAGCCCCCGCGGCCCGCCCGTCGCAATCACCTCCACCTCTCACCACCCCTACTGGAGCGAGACCCGACGCCAGTGGTCCGACGCCGGCGACCTCGTCCCCGGCGAACAGCTCCGTAAGCCCGACGGCACCACCCTCACGGTCCAGGCCACCCGTAACTACCCCTACGCCGTCACCACGCACAACCTCACCGTCGACGACTTCCACACGTACTATGTGGTCGCAGGCGGGACCTCAGCACTCGTTCACAACTGCTCCACTGCGGATGAACGGGCGCATGCCAGAGCATCGGAGAATGCTGCATATTCCAGCAGGCCGGACGTTGCTACCGGCGGGTACCTCTGGGTTCAGGGGCACGGAGAGTTTGACCTGGCTTCCGATCGGCTCCATCCGTTGATCAGAGCCAACATGGGCGAGATTCCTGCTGCGGCGAGCCCCGGCGGCGGTAAGTTCTTTGGCTCGCATGTCGAGGTTCAGGCGGCCACTATCATGAGGATTCTGGCCAAACAGTCGGGATCCGGGGGTTTGACTGGCCGACTGATGGTTTCAAAGCCTGGCGGGCCATGCGGTTTCTGCACGCCAAACGTGGCAGGAATGTTGCCGGGGAGCTCATCGCTAGCGGTTCGATCTCAGCGCGGGCAAGTTTTCAGTGAGGTACCCTTCTGATGCATTCGCCAGGGCGCGGCCCAGTTGCCGCGCCTTGGCTGCTTTCCTGCAGGCCACTAAGCTGGCCTTATAGACATGAACGGCGATAAGTTGAATCCATGTGCGATCATCGATCTCACCGACTGGGCTGAGCTCGATAATGCCGACGGGTCGGCCTTCCCGGTTACTCCGACCAAGCTGCGCGACTTGGCGTCGGGTGACTTTTCCGCGGTAACGAGTTCACTCAACCACCTGTATGACGCTCTCCTCAACGACGGAGTCGTCTACTCTGCGACCGCGCCGGCTTTCAGGTATGTCGCCGCACTTTTGGGCGACCGCGAAAGTCGAGCCGCACTCACTCCTTCATGGGATGGGGAAAAATTCCCACTTCGAGGCAAGCTCCTTTCATGGCTGGCCGACGTGGCCTTCGATGTCAGCATTGAGCAGGAGCAGCGCATTCGAGAGTGGGGGGAATATTCGCTGACCGAGCCATTTCCCGCTTTCCTGAACATCAGGAGTATTTACCCGGAAGCTTTTCCGGGCGTCGCCTCCTACTTTGATGACTCTGATCCGAGAGTGGTTGAGGCGGCTCTTGTTGCGGCCGTTCGATTTCTGGAGTTCCCGGCATTGGCGATGCACCGCAGGAGGTTGACCCCTTTGGTGGAGAACGTTCTAGCGCAAAGCTCCAGCGAACGGCATAGAAGTTTGGCCTCCGAGGCGTTGGCGTCTTGGGAGCAAGGGCGCATGTTGATGGAACGCCCTACCGATCCACTCCCCTCCGACGGGCGCGGGAAGGATCACAATGCGCACGACAAACGGGGATCAGTTGACGAGCCGCCGTTTTAGTGGGCGTGCCCGGACTCGGCCGGCTCAGCCCACGAAGTCCCGTACCCCTTGGGACACCGCGTCGTCGCCGAGGAAGTCGTTGTGTTCCAGGTGCGATGCGCCGGTTTGGTGTCAGTGGGGGATTGGCAGTGACGGTCCGTCAGTCAGGTGCGTGCTGGCGAGGACTTCACCGCTCGTCTGCTGGGCTGGGTGGAGTGGTGGAACACATGCCACCTGCCCCAGCCGCTGGACGGGAAGTCGCCTCTGCAGGCCTGGGAGGCGGATCCGACTCCGGTGCGGGAGGTCAGCCCGGAGGAGCTGTGGACGTTCACCCTGGAAGACGACGGCCGTGTGCGGGTGGTCTCTACCCGCGGGGTCCGGTTCCGTAGACGGGACTATGTGGGGCCGTGGATGACGGGCTTGGCCGGTACGGGGGTCAGGGTGCGGTTCATGCCGCACCACGATCACCGGATCGAGGTCTTCGACGCCACGAACGGCCGCTACCTGGGCCCCGCGACCGTCGCGGATGAGGCGAGCCCGGAACAGATCACCGCGGTCCGCACCGCGCGTGCCGCGCGCAGCCGGCGTCTGCGCAGGGACCTGTCGGCGGCGCAGCGTGAGCGCTATGCCGCCGCGACGCGGCCGGGGAAGCCGGAGCGGCTGGGGGCGGTGTCCGCGGTGGAGGCCGGTGCGGAGCTCGCGGAGGCTGACCGGGGGGACATGGCGAGCCTGGCACTGCCGGACTTGATCCCGCCGGCTGCCGCCCCGCCGGGCTGGCGTACTCCGCCGTCGCTCGCCGCCCGCACTCGCCGCGGCCCTCAGGACGGTGGGCCGGCAGCGCAGCCGGGCGGCGACGGGCAGGGGCAGGACGGAGGTCTGCGGTGGCAGCGCCCACGTATCAGTACGTCGATCTGCCCGACGCCTCCATCGTGACCACGAGGGCCCTGCTCACTGCGCGGGAGAACATCGCGGACACGGTTGCCGCGCGGGCGATGATGTGCATCCACGGCAACGCCGGCTTCGGCAAGACCTTGGCGGTCAACACCTGCCTGCACGAGCTGGAAGACACCTGCGGCGAGGAAGTTTGCCGGGTCACCTTCCGGGCCCGCCCGACCGCCCGCGCGGTGCGCTACGAGCTGTTCGAAACGCTCCGCCTGCCCGGGGAGCCGCCGCGCCATCCCAGCGAGTTCGACCGCCTGCTGAAGACCGCCCTGGCCGAGCGGCCCCGCACGTTCCTCGTGGATGAGGCGCAGTGGCTCAACGGGGAGGCGTTCGAGTACTTCCGCTACCTGTGGGACGAGCCCGCCACCCAGATCGCGATCGTCTTCGTCGGCGGCGCCGGCGCCCACACCGTGCTGCGCCGCGAGCCGATGCTGTCCTCCCGGATCTTCATCTGGCAGCAGTTCACCCGCCTCACCCCCGAAGAGGTCCTCGACGTCATCCCGCTCTTCCACCCCGTCTGGGAGGACGCCGACCCCGCTGACATCACCTTCGCCGACGAACAGGCCGCTCACGGCAACTTCCGCGCCTGGGCCCAGCTCACCGCCCACATGCGCACCGCTCTGGAGCGCACCGGCCGCCTGCGCCCGGACCGGGACCTGCTGCGCTGGGCCTTTAGTCGCCTCGCGTGACCACACCTGCCACGCCCCGCCTGGCCGTCGTCCTGGACTGCGGGGACGACGCCGCCTTCACCCACGCAGCCTTGGCTGCCCATGCTCCAAGGGACGGCCGCGTCACCCTGCACCCCACTCCGGGAGCGACCAGCGAGACCGCACTGGCCGCGGACCTACTCCTTGCGCTGGGCAAGGAGCCTCACGTCCCGGGCCGCTTCCCGCACGGCAGGCCGCCGTTGTGGGAAGCGGCCGCGGCATGGGCGACGGCGCGGGCCGTCACCCGCCTGACCGTCCTGCGTGCGCACCTTCTCGACGACCGCCGCCTGCAGCGCCTCCTCGGCCTGTGGCGGCAGACCGGCATCCACCTCACTCTCGTCGTTCACCGGCCCCGTCTGACTGCCGCTGCGGGCCGTACCCTCGCCGCTACCGACCACACGACCGTCGACACGCTGGCCGAAGCCAGAGCCCTCTTCTACGGCAGCGACGCCCCGCCACCCGGCACACAGGCTTCCGCGGCGCCTGCGCCCTGGCGCTGGATCACCCTCGATGCCCTGGATCGTTTCGTCTCCTACGACAGTCCCCGGCCTTGTACCACCGCCTGCACTCCGCGGCCGATCGTCTACCGGCAGCGCCCGGCACCCATCCCCCCGACCCAGGCCCAGGCCGTCCAGCTCACCGACCGCTTGCACAAGGCGACGTCGCACCCAGCCCGAGCCGCCGCCCTCGCGGCAGCCGTCGCCGCCGGTGCCTCGTTCCAGCAGCTGGCTACCGCCCGCCCGGACGGCTTCGACCCCGCCGCCGGCACCCTCACCCTGCACGATCAAGCCCGCTACACCGACGGCTGCGCCATCTACCCCGTGCCCGCCTGGGCACGCGGCTTCCTCCACGCCGCCGCCCAGTTCGCCCACCTGACCGACGCCGCCTGCCTCCTGGCCGCTCCGGCCGACCGCCCTGCCCTGCTGCGCCTGGCCGAGAGCATCAAGATCCGTCCGCCTCAGCCCCCTCCTGCCTGGAGGAAAGAGCGACGGGGGCCGGTCGTCTGGGACTGGCGGGAGCAACGCGAGGCACTGGGCTAGAAGGCCCTGTGCCCTCCTGCTTCGCCGCTCGCCGACGGCACACCCACTACGCGAGTCCGAACTCGATGAAGTCGACCTCCCTGAGCCTCACCTGGAGGGCATCTGCCCGCCTGCCCGCTGCCCGGAAGTACACGTGTCCCAGCGCCCGGCCCAGGATCATCAGGTACTGCCGGTCCGGGGCACCTGCCTCCCAGGCGGAGAACAGTTCCCGGGCTACCTCGCCGGGCACCAGCGCCGTCAGAAGCCGGTGCCGCGGGTCATCCGAACCGCCAGCCCCTGCCGAGAACCCGAACCGCGCCCGGGTGTGCACCACCAGCCCCTGCCGCTCCGCGGAGGCCCTGCGCCGCGCACGCACCAGTGGCTGCCACCGAGCCCGTAGCCGTGTGTCGATCAGTGCCGCGTGCCGGGCAGAGGGCTTGGCCCGTGCCGCTGCCCTGCGAGCGGTCCACCGCTGGATCGTCCGCAGGGACACGCCCAACTCCCGCGCCACCGTCTGCTTGGAGCCCTTCGCCCACCTGAGCAGCGCAGCCAGCTGCTGCTCGGTGGTCTCCGGTACCGGCCGCGTGTACAGCAGCCTTTCGAGCCCCGCCCCGATCACCATGACCCTCCACCAGCCGAGCAGCCGTCATGACTGGTTTCTCATGCATCGTGGTGCTGGGCGGATGGAATGCCGATCCTTCTGTCATGAGGTGCCGAGATGAGGTAGAGGTACTGGCCAGGCCAGCGCGCACCCGACCGGGGCGACGGCCCGTGATTATCTGGCCTGGCCTTCGCGTCATCGGAGCGGAAGGGTGGCCAGACCCGTTCCCTTCCAGCCTCGTATGACGGTGAGGGCCTTGGTACGCGGTCCTTCCAGTGCACCCGGTCGGTGATGGACGGGTCACTCGCAGGCGGCGAGGAGTTCGTCGACGGCAGTGCGGATGTCTTCGTCCTGGGTGAAGCCGCGCCAGGCGCCGCTGCTGCGTAGGCGCGGGTCGTGGTGGGGTAGGGCGTGCAGGAGTTGGGCGGCGGGCCGCGCGGCGGGTCCGATCTGTGCCAGGTGGCGCACTGCTGGGAGCATGACGGGAAGGTAGTTGCCCTTGGCCAGGCCCTGGATGGCGGTCATCAGCGCGGGGACGGCGGTCTCGGTGTCGCCGGTCGTGGCCCACAGGGCATGGGCTGCCTCGACGCGGGACCAGGGGTCGGTGTCGGTGGTCATCGCCCGGATTCGGTCCGCGAAGCGGGCAGCGTATGGGCCGAGGTCGGCGAGCTTGCGCAGGGCAGGACGCGGGATGCTTCCCTGGGCCGCGGCCAGTTCGAGTGCCTCCAGGAGCGGTCCTGGCTCACCACTGACTTTCCAGTGGGCCCATGCCGCGAGCTCCGTGTGCGTCCCGCCTGCGTCCGCCCGAGCCAGCAACAGTTCCCGGGCCCCGTTGCCCGCCGGTCCGATGGCGGCGATGGCGAGTGCCGCGCCGTCCCAGTTCTGGTCGTCCTCCATGAGGCTGAGAAGCTGCGGAACCGCTGCCTTCGCGGCAGGACCCCAGCCCGCAAGCACCTGGCAGAAACGGTTGATCACCTGCTGGTCCGTGGTCGTACCGAGCTGGTCGCAGACAGCTGGCAGTAGCCGCTCTACGTGGTCCGCAAGGCCTCGCAGTACCTCGGGGAGGGATGGGAGGACCGCATGGTGCCAGCCGGCGGTGGCGGGGTAGCTGGCGGAGTTCGACGCGAACCCGGACCGCGCGCCGGCCACCAGCTCGATCACGCCCGGCAGGCAGCGCGGATCGTTCATCCTGGCCAGCGCCCACAAGGCAGCCTCGCTGACGGTCTCCTGCTTTCGGGTCGTCCTCGCGGCGTTGTCGCCGATCAGCGCGGCTACCTCGTCGGCGTGGGCAGCGGACGCGGGACCAAGGCAGGCCAGCAGCTCGGCTGCCCGGAATCGGGCCTCGCCAGCAGGGTCGTTCAGGCGGGCGGCGACGCGGGGGAGAAGAGCAGAGGCAGGGGAGCGCCACTGGGCCAGCAGCCCTGCTGCCTGGGCCAGGGCGCCGGTTCTCTGCTCTTCGGCGGGATGGTTATTCAGTAGGCCAAGAGCGAAGCCGGTGGACGGCCCGGGGAACAGGGCTGCGGTCCGGTGCTGGACACCCTGTACTCCGGAGTCCATCGCCGTAGTGTGGCGCCACAACTCGACACTGGGGTCCCGGACCGCCTGCAGCAACAGCTCCAGCCGCTGTTCGGGAAGGTCCGGCTTGCTTGGGGCGAGTGCGTGCACTGCGGCCAGGCGCACCTGTGCCTCCGGGGCATTGAGCAGCCCCTGAAGGAGGTCGAAGACTTCGGCGGCGTGCAGGCCCGCGGGCTGTCGCAACACAGCCTGCCCGAGTGCGAGGATCACATCGAGCTGGGTCGCTGGATCATCCTCGGCCTGCCAGCGCTGCAGCAGCGAAGGCAGGGTCAGCTCACCAGAGCTGCCGCAGACACCGACCACGTCAGCGGCGTCCCGCCGAATCCAGGGCTCAGGGTCCCCCAGTAGGACCAGAACCTCAGGCAGGGCCCGCTCCCATGCTGGCCGCCAAGCGGGATCGAGGAACCTCTCGATGACCTGCTCCGCCTCCGAGGCCAGCCTTGCCACCAACTCCATCACCGTGCGACGACATGTCACCTCAGGAGTCGCGGCAAGACGCAGGAGGAAGGGCAGCGCAGCTGATGCGGCAGAGCAGAGCCAACCACCTTGATGAAACAACAAGTTGAGCAGGTCGCACGCTGCCTCCTCGGCATCGTCCGGGTCCGGCCCCGCGCACCGACGCAGCAAGCCGGGCACGTCCTCGGCCGACCCGTAGTTGTGCTTCAGCGCCGCCCAGTCGACAGCATCCAATCCCACCCACATGCACGCGACCCTACCGCCACGCCAGGTGTGGTGCCCCGCCCCGTTTCCCGAGTTCATCCGTTTCACAAATTGAGTCATCGACCGGTCTTCCTTTCAAAGGCTGGACCAGAGACATGTGGGACTGTATCCCCGCCGAGGAGTGGCACACCTTCTGGCCCACCTCGCCCCAGAACAGTGAGAGCCGCCCCATGGCGCGCCGGCCCGACCCATAGCCTTCCCCCAGCACCAGGAGACAGAAGGCCCGCTCCTCGTTGTTGCGGGCCACCCGCGAAGCGGGCTGGCCCTGGAGGCGAAGCCGGAAAGGCCCAATCAGAGTTTTTAATTAGTCCAGAAAGAGGGAGACTTTTTAAGCCTAAAAGTTCTAATCGTTCATACTGTTCCAAGTTTAGCTGTTTTTTAGCTTTATTAAGCATATTATTAAAACGAGATAATCTTTTGGCTTGATCTAGAGATACAGGATAAAGCTTAGGCACTTCAGAAATCCTTAAACCGCCTTCGATTTCATGTAATATTCGCTTACTAAGGTTATCTTTTCCTGTTATGGTCTGAGTCATATATT
>NZ_JBHJTK010000046.1:0-54278 GCF_042267665.1 Streptomyces sp. NPDC056224 | reverse complement strand
ACCAGCCCACGACCGGGCATCAGTAAGTTCCCCACCCATGAACCGACCAACGACGGACCTGCCCAACCGTCACGGCAAACACCGTTGCAGTACTAGGGCCTGTGTGATGTCGTGATCAGTTGCTGGGTTCTGTCCTGCTCGTGGGGTGGGATCCGGTAGGACTGGGGTCGTGACACGCAGGCAACTCACCAATGCTCAGTGGAAGTTCATCGAGCCGTATCTGCCGATCGGTAGGTTCGGCCCGTACCCGGAGCGGTTGCGGGAGCAGTTCGAGGGTGTGATCTGGCGGTTTAGGTCCAGTGCCCAGTGGCGGGAGATGCCTGCCGAGTTCGGTCCGTGGGCCACCGTCTACGGGCGCTTCCGCGTCTGGCGGGATGCCGGTGTCTTCTCCGCCCTGCTGGAAGGCCTGATCGCCGAGGCGGCCCGCGCGGGGAGAACGGACTTGTCGCTGGTCAGCGTGGACTCCACAACCGTCCGCGCCCACCACGACGCGGCGGGGATGCGCGTCAGCAAGCACCTCATGGAGGCCCTGCAAGAAGCCGCGCAGGAGCAGGAAGCGGCCCGCCAAAAAGGGGCGGACCGGAGGAACAGAACGGACAGGCCGAGCGTCGTAGCGGCCGGCGCAGACGCCGGCTCCGCCTGAAGGAAGCCCTGCTCGGCAGGTCCCGGGGCGGACTGACCAGCAAGATTCATCTCGCCGCTGACCGCAGGTGCCGTCCGCTCGCCTTGGTCCTCACTGCCGGGCAGGCCGGGGACAGCCCACAGTTCACCCCCGTGCTCGCGAAGGTGAGAGTCCGCCTGCCTGTCGGCCGTCCCCGCACCAGGCCCGGCGCGGTCGCCGCGGACAAGGCCTACTCGTCCCGCGGCAACCGCTCCTACCTGCGCAAACGAGGAATCAAGGCCGTCATCCCGGAAAAGCGGGACCAGGCCGCCAACCGTAAGAACAAGGGCGCACGAGGCGGCCGGCCCGTCAGCCACGACGCCGACCTCTACAAGGAACGGAACACGGTCGAACGCCTGATCAACAAGCTGAAGGCCTGGCGAGGCATCGCCACCCGATACGGCAAGACACCCGAGAGCTACCTCGCCGGCCTCCACCTCCGCGCCGCAATGATCTGGATCGACGACCTTCTGAAGGCCCCCGACTGATCACGACACCACACAGGCCCTAGTGCGATGGCGGTGCGGCCGCGGGCGGCGGCTCGCCGCTGGAGCGCTTCGAAGGAGAGCCGCGCGGCTGCGGTGTCCCAGACGACGAGCTCGCCGTCGAGGACCAGGCCGTCGGGCAGCTGCCCGGCGGCCGCGGTGAGGTCGGGGAAGCGGTCCTGGATGAGCGTGCCGTGCCGGGTCTGGAGCAGCAGCCGCCTGCCGGGGCTGGCCGGAGTGAAGAGGATCGCGCGGTGGCCGTCGAACTTCTGCTCCAGGGCCAGGCCGCCCGCCAGGACACCGGGTCCGGGGATGGACTCGGCGGCCTGGGCGAGCATCGGCTCGAAGGGAGGGGCCAGGCCTGGGCGACGGTGCTATTCGGCGGTGGTTCTTCAGTGATCACCTTCGACGGCCGACTGTCAGCGGCCCGTCAGTAGCCCCAACCACCATGGCTACACCGTTCGATTGGCCCTCTCTGAGTTGTGCCCCATCTGGGACGCCGCCGGCATCTTCAACCACAAGCAGTCCGTGATCGTCCCCGAGCTGAGGTGGGCGGCTACGCAGGGGTCAGTGCGGGGGCACGGCCCCGGTCATCGGCCGGCGCTGGAGCAGACGGAGAAGGTCGGCGACGAAGGCCCACTCCAGGTCCTGCGTCCCGCCGAAGACCTGCTCGCAGCGGGCGGTGAGTTCCCGCAGGCTCTCCAACCGCGTCTCGTCGAGGCAGAGTCGGTGGATTCGGTCGGCGGGGACCGGGACCTGGCTCGTTCCGCCGGCCAGCGCGGGCTCCACGGCCAGGTCCTTCATGCCCGCCGTGCGCTCGATCACCCGGCCGTCGCGGCGGACCCTGTAGTGATCCGGTACGACCAGGCCGCTGACCACGGCTTCGCCCAGGCCCCAACTCGCCTCGATGACCAGGACGTCGGAGCCGTCGAGGGGGTCTCGGGAGAACAGGACTCCGGCGCACTCGGGTACCACCAACTCCTGTACCACCACTGCCACTCTGGGCCGGCCGGGCAACCCGAGCCGCTCACGGTAGGCGAGCGCGGCGGCGGAGTGCGCCGAATCGCTCACCATTCGGACCGCCTCGGTCAGCCCGTCCGGACCCCGTACGTTGAGGCAGGTGAGGTGCTGTCCGGCGAAGCTCGCCGCGGCCGAGTCCTCGCCCAGCGCGGATGAACGGACGGCCAGCCCGCCGCCCTGCAAGTCGGCGGTCGACACGTGCAGGGCGGCGAGCGCCTCGTCGTCGCCTGCTGCGACGGCGTCGACAAACAGCCATTCCAGGGCGATTCCTTCCGGTACCGGTAGACCCGCCCGGGCGGCGGCCGCGAGCTGCGAGGACTTGCCGCCGTACCGGCTCTCGTCGGTGGCCAGGCGGAGCGGCACGGGGGCGGACCACGTGCTCGGCGACAGCGGACCCGTCATCGGACCACCGCCGCCTCTCCGGCCCTGCCGTCGACCCGCACCCAGGCGCCGTCGGGTATCACCGCCGTGGCATCCGTGCATCCGACGACGCCGGGGATGGCGAACTCACGGGCGACGATGGCGGCGTGGGAGAGCGCCCCGCCGCGATCGGTGACGATCGCGCCGAGCAGTGGCAGGACGATGTTGAAGGCCGTGGTGGTCGCGTCGGTGACCAAGACGTCGCCGGACTGGATGCGGTCGAACTCGGGCACGCCGCTGATCACCCGTGCCGTGCCCTCGTACACGCCCGGGCTCGCGCCGAGCCCGTGCACGGTCCGCCCCTCGGTCCGGGCAGCCGGGTTGGTGAACATGGCAAGGACGATGGCCCCGAGGGCTCGTTCCAGGCGTGCCGCGGCGGGCGGCAGCCAATCGGGAGGCAGCGGGTCGCCCGGCGGTGGACCCAGCATCGGCGGCGCGTCCGCGTACCGGGCGTGGTCGCGGTAATACGCCCGGGCGGCGAGTTCTGCGGCGTCGGGCCCAGAGCCCGTACGGACCAGGGCGCGCAGCTCGGCGTAGCCCGCCTCGGCCAGGTGGGCGGGTGCGTGGATCCGGCCCTGCTCGGTGAGCCGTCGGCCGGCCGCCAGGACGGCGCGCCGGGTGAGGCCGATGGCCGGCAGGTCCGCGCACGACCCGCGCTCGTCGCGCAGCCGGGAGACCACCCGCGCCTCGGCGAGCAGCTCGTCGAAGCGGGAGCGGTGCGGCGCGGGTACGGCGTCGCGAAGGTCGGCCGCCGCGTCGGCGCGCTGGTCGGCGCGGGCGTCCGCCTGAGGCCTCGTCGAGGAGGAGACCGCCGAGCGAATGGCCGCGAGCACGACGGCGGGCAACTCCGCCACGCAGGGATCGCCCACGTCCTCGCCATTGACGGGGCGCCAGCCCGCCGTCTCCAGGTACTCGGCGAGGGCGGTACTCGTACGTCCCGCGACAGCCCCCAGTGCCGCCAGCAGCTCCTGGGGTCGCGCCGGGGAGGCGAGCAGCACGCTCGCCCGGGGGTCCGCTGCTACGGCGGCGGCCAGCTCGGCCAGTTCCTCCCGGTCCGCCAGCGGGTCGGGGCTCGATCCGGCCAGCGGGGCCAGGATCTCGCCGGTGGTGCGCCCGGTCCACTCCTGACAGTGTGCGAGCAGATCGCCCATCGGCAGCAGTGCCGGCATGTTGAACAGGTGGTGCAGGTAGCCGGCTCGGCGCTGGTGCTCCCGGCACCGGTCGAGGTACGCGAGCAGACTGCCGGTATCGAGGAGACCGGGCTCGACCTGCTGCAGTTCGCGCCGCTCGCGCTGGAGCCCGGGTCTGACCTCCTCGTCCCAGCGGCGCAGGTCCTCGCGCCACAGCTTGCGCTCGAAGACGGTCGCGCTGGTCGCGAGCCTGGTGCGGATCTCGGGATGATCGGCGGCAAGGCGTTCCCAGACCTCTCTCGGCGGGTGGTCAGTGGCGTCCGGCGGGGCTCCCAGCGGCTGGGGATGGTAGTAGCAGAAACCGTTGACGAAGGCCCAGTCCAGCCGTTCGAGCAGCGACCCGTACCGGCGGAGGCTCTCTCCGAAGCCGCGGTGCAGCTCCTCGACGAAGATCTCGGCGTGGAACCTGGTCACCGGGCGGGTGAAGTGGGTCGGGTCCAGGAACCAGGTACCCGGCCCCGGTGGAGCGAAAGTGCGTTCCGTGGCGATGCTCATGGCTCTCCTCCTCGCCGGTCATCTGCCCGGGTGGCGTAGCGGGCCGTCCGGGTCTCGCCGCAGCTCGTCTGTGAGCACCCGCACCGCCCAGGCGGCGGCCTTGCCGGCCTCCGCCCCGTCGAGCCCCGCCTGCAGCCGCATGGCCTGCCAGGCCGGGGCGCTCACCAGCAGGTACAGCACGGCGACCGCGCGGCGGCGGGCTACCGGGTCGGCCTCCGCCGTGAGCTCGGCCAGCGCCGCCTCCACCGAGTGGAACCGATGCCTGCGGCCCTGCTCCCGCAGCGGCCGGGCCGCCTTGGAGTTCAGCATGGCGAGGATCAGTGGCGCGTGCTCGTCGTACGAGCGGTAGAGCTCCGGCGCTACGCGGCGCAGCCCGTCCAAGGTGTCCGGGTAGGACTGCATGAGCACGTGCAGATTCTCCTGGGCCCACCCGCTCCAGGCCGCGAAGAGCGCCTCCCTGGTCGGGAAGTGCCGGTAGACGGTGCGGACGGCGACGCCTGCGCGCTCCGCCACCAGCGGGATGGTCAGCTCCTGGACGCTTTCGTCGGCGATGGCCTCGGTGAGCGCGGCGAGGATCAGCTGCCGGGTCTGTTCAAGCTGCCCGGCACGCAGCGGACTCTCGTACGCGCGCTTCTCTTTCATGGCACGTTGACGATACTCCAATTCATTCTAAAATGTCAAGAAATGGCATATATCTTCCCCCAAGGAGGGATGAGGCCGAGAGAGATGTTGAACGGACCTCCGATTCTCACCGTCCTGCCCGCCGCCGATCTGGACCGGGCCACGAGGCGCCGGCCTGACCGGTAGAGGCGTCCAGCGCGTACACCTTCTTGTCGCGGCTGCCGATGTAGACGGTGCCGTCCCCCGGCGACATCAACATCCGCTGCCGAAAACTCGGCATCAAACGCTCTTCGTCATCACCTACGGAGATTGGATGTCACCACTGCCCGGCCGGGGCATCTCGCCCACACGGCCGGACCGTCAATCTTCGTCGATCCCCGTCAGAGAACGATCACTGGGTCTGTCAATCGAAGAACGATTTACAGTCCCCCGGGAGTGGACACCGGCTTTCATGCGATGAGTGACAGCGTACGTGTCGTGATCAGCTGCTGTTCGAACTCGGCTGATGTGAGGTAGCCGAGCGCGGAGTGGCGACAGCGCCTGTTGTAGTACGACAGCCAGCGGAACAGCTCGAGCCGGTCTGTGCCTTCGAGGTCCAGCGTCGTCCATGGAGCAGCTCGCGCTTGAGGCCTTGGAGGAACGACTCGGCGAGGGCGTTGTCGTAGCTCGAGCCGACCCGGCCCATAGTGTGGCGGATGCCGTGCCGGCGGCAGACCTCGGCGACGGCGACCGCGCTGTCTGGGCGGCCCTGTCGGTGTGGAAAACGGCGCCGTGGACCCGGCCGCCGCGGGCGGCCACAGCGCCATCTTGATCGCGTCGGTGACCAGCGAGGTGCGCATGCGGTCCGCGATCGACCAGCCCACCACCCGCCGCGAACAGATGTCGATCTCCGTGGCGAGGTAGAGCCACGTCGGGCCGACGGCTGTGTAGGTGATGTCGCCGCACCACCTGGTGTTCAGCGTGAACGCGGTGAAGTCGCGCATCACCAGGTCCGGCACGGTGGCGCGGCCCTGTCCGCGATCGTCGTCCGCTCCTTCTTCCGCAGGTGCCGGCCGGCGATGTGGTTCATCCGCATCACCCGGGTCACGCGCTTGCGGTTGATCGTGCGTCCTCTCGTACGCAGCTCGGCATGGACGTGCGGGGCGCCGTAGGCGCCATGGTGTTCGGCGTGGATGGCGCAGATCTCGCCCACGGTCCGCTTCTCCTCGGCCTGGCACTCGGCGCGGCCCTGTCCGGCGGCCAGGTGCCGGTAGTAGCCGGCGCGGGACGCTCCGAGTACCCGGCAGATCCGCTTGACGCCGAAGTCGGCGCGGTGGTCGGAGATGAAGGCCCAGCGGCGGGGGCTCATTTCACCTCCCGGGCGAAATAGGCGGCCGCCCGGCGCAGGATCTCGCGCTCCAGCCGCCACTCCTGCTCGGCCTTGAGCAGCCGGGCGTTCTCCGCACGCAGCCGGGCCAGCTCCTCGGCCGCGCTCACGCCGCCGTCGCGGCCTTCGGGCACTGCCCGGGCCTCGGCCTTGCCACCCACGTCCGGAGCGACTCCGCGGTGATGCCGAGATCCGCGGCCACCGCCGCGTACGTCCGTTTCCCCGCCGCGGCACGGTACAGCGCAACCGCGTCCTTCCTGAACTCCTCCGGATACGGAGACCTACGTCCCACCTGGACATCCCTCCCTGGACCATCAAGATCCATTGTCAGGGTGTCCACTCCAAAGGGTCAGCCTCAGACCAGTACAAACACCCCGCAGGGTGTCACCTGTTGTCAGAGATCCGTCTTCTCGCCTCGGGTGTCCGGCGTCCATGGGGGTGCGCCGTCCCAACCTTGAGGCGTTCGCGGCGGTTCATCGCGCTTCCAGGATGCCGCATCCCGAGCAGTAGGGAGATGGCACCCCACTGCATGCCGTCTGCCCTGGCGTCTTCGATGGCTGCGAGCTCCTCCACATCTAGCACCGCGCGAAGGTGCCGGACGATGGTGAGTCGGATTCCGGCCTGGTCACCGCGGTGGTGCTGCCCGCAGGTCGCCGGAGGCAGCGCGCAGTGGAACCGGCGGGTGTAATCCAGAATGCCAATGGCATCTTGATAGCCAGGCCACAGAGCGAGACATGGATCGTGGACGCCAAGATGCATCTCGTAGAGGGCGGCCAGAAGATCTCGCAATTGAGCGGGTTCGGGTGGGTGTGGGTTTCCTTGGGGCACTCCCCGATCTTGGCGGGGCCATCGCGCCCTTTCAGTCTGGCACGCACATTGCTGCGTAATATGCCAACGGCGCTGAACTTTCCCGCCGCCGGCCTGGGGTACGACCTACGGGGTTCGGGCGCCCGGATCATGTCGTTGCCCACCGGCCCGGACGAAACAGCCATCCAGGTGCGCGACATCATGGAAGACCACGGCATGTTCGGATCCGTCGCCTGTCCCCCGCCGCCCCCGCAACCGCACCGCACTGCGGCTCTCCCTGCACTGCGACCTCACCGACCAGGACATCGACCGCCTCATCCACGCCGCTGAGGTCGTCCGCCTCCTGTACACCACACCCGCTCACCACGGCCTTAGCCCTCAAGCGCCGCCCGGCGGCCGACGTCACCGCCACCCCTTTCGCGCGGGCATGGCGTTGGGGGCTACGGCGAGGCCCCGGGCAGAGGGGTGTCCCGGGGCCAGGCGCAGCCCGTGACTGCGTTGCGGTCCGCGCGGCCGCTCAGCTCTGCTCGGATGCGAGCCCGGTTGCAGCGCCGTGTCCTTCAGCGCAGGGAGCGGCTCGATGCTTGGAGCCGGGTACGCCGCCGGGCCTGCCCTGCGGAGGGACCAATCCGGACCCTGCCGCACGGCCGGGTGTCGGCCGCCGCACCCCTGTGCGCCGTGCTGCGCGTCGCCACAGGCGAGGCAGGAAGGCGTAGAAGCGGTTGGGAAGGAACACCGCGTCCGCAACGATCATCGCGCCGGAGAAGAGAGGCAGTCCAAGGAGCACAGCGATGCCGATGTGCATGCCCAGCAGCACGGCCAGAACGGGGTACTTGAGCCTGCCGAAGAGCACGAACGGGAAAGCTACCTGCAAGAGCACCGTCACGTAGCTGGCGATCGCGATCACCATCGGGTACTCGTCCACGAGGTGGGAGAGCGCGGGCCAGGGCTGGAAGAGTTCGAGGTTCAGCGCGTAGTGGAGAGCGGTGCCGCCGCCCCAGGTCGGGCCCTGGATCTTGTACAGCCCGGCCGATCCGTAGAGGAAGCAGACCTGTGCCGCGATGACGAGGATGCCGCAGTTGTGCACCACCGTGGTCAAGGTGATGCGAGCGTCCCGGAGTTGCTGTGCGTAGAAGCTCCTCACGGGCTCCGGCGCGTTGCCCGCACGGGCTGTCTTGAGCCGGTTCCTGCGTGCGTCCAGGGACCAGTGCCGACCGCACGCGGTGAGGACGAGGTAGAGGGCCATCAGCAGGATCAGGTTGTCGCCCCCGTCCGTCATGAAGATCGATCTGGCATGGAAGGAGGTCACCACGACGGCGAAGAGGACGGACATGGCGCGGGTCCGCCAGCCCAGCATGAACAGCGCGGACGTGACGAGGGCCGTCATGTAGCAGAGTTCGAAGTAGGCATGGCTGTCGGACAGGATCAGGATGCTGTTCCAGCCCGTCTGGTCGAAGAGCTGTTGTGCCAGCGCGGGTGTCCAGGGGGAGCCGGGGCCCCAGATCTCGTCACGGTGCGGGAACTCGCGTAGCAGGAAGATCAGGTAGAGCAGCCCGTAGCCGATGCGCAGAACCGACGCGGCGTACAGGGAGATCGGCCGGGCGGTGAGAAGCGCCCATAGAGCGCCGATCCGGTCGAGGAGCCACCGGTGGGCCGTGCCGACGATCGACGTCTGGACCCCAGGCCGGTGCGGCGTGGCCGTTGTGGAGGGGAGCAGGGGGATCTGCTCAATTCCCATGGGAGGTCACCTTCCACCAGGGCAGGAGCCGGTCCTCGGTGGGCGCCGGCGGGCGGTTCCCGGCCGCTGTGCCGGGCGCAGCGACGGGCAGTGTGATGACCCGGAGCTGAATGAAGCCGAAAGTGCGGCCGTGGTTGTGGGCGGCGACGCGGTCCGCGGCGATGTTGCGCAGGTACGTCTGCAACATCACGGCCCGTTCCGAGCGTGCCGTGTCGCTTCCTCCATGTGTCTCGACATAAGAGGTCCAGGCGCGGCGCAGAAGGTTCTGGGAAGTATGGCTCGGAAATACATTGTGGTCGACCGCGGAATGGTCCACAGCAGCCAGATCGAACCAGGGGGTCACCTGCACCGATCCTTTGGAGTCGGTGTGTGCGGTTCTCGCCAGGATCTTTCGGTTGAAGGAGTCGGGGTCCGGGGCGAAGAGCCGCCAGTTCTGTTCGAAGAGCGGGTACACCCATCCGTTGACCTGCGAGCTGTAGCGCTTCGACACAGGGTTGGAGGGGGCCACATGAAGAAACACCAGGACGACATGGACCAGAGCCGTCACCAGGCAGAGGGCCACGGCGGTGTGCAGCGCCGCCTTTAGCGTACGTACGCCCATGGGCGACTTACCCGGTCTGACCGCCTCGTCATGGCACTCCTGGGAGGCCGGACCGGAATCGGACTGATGAAGTTCCTTCACGTCCGCAGATTCAATTCCGCTCGACACCGCCCACCCGGTCTTTCTCATGTCTGCTGTTCGCCTGAGGCCTCTGCGGCTCGCACCGGCGGCGCGCGGCGGATTCGATGAGGATTCCGCCGCGCGCCGTCATCCGATGAACGGGCTCCGTGTCGCCTGCTGTCTAGCCCTCGTGGCCCTGGTGGCCTTCGTGACCCTCGTGGCCCGCGGGCTTGTTGCCGTAGCCGTAGTGATCGCCGGGCTTCCCGTCGTGGTCGTGGCCGTGGTCCGGCTTACCGGGCCCCTCATCGTGTCCGTTGCCCGGCCCGCCGTGCTCCGGCCCGTGGTGCTCCAGGCCGCCGTGGCCCGGGCCGCCGTGGTCCGGGCCACCGGGCTGACCGCCGTGCCCGCCGGTGACGTTGCCCCCGGTGATGGTCCCGCCAGTCGTGTTGCCACCGGTCGTGTTGCCGCCGGTCGTGTTCCCGGCCGTGTTGCCCGCGGTGTTCCCGGAGGTGTTTCCGGCGATGTTCCCCGAGGTGCCGCCCGACACGAGGTCGACGATCGGTCCGCCCAGGAGGCCACCACCGATCAGACCCACGGTCGTGCCGGTTGTCGTTCCGGCGGTCGGCGTTCCGGTGGTGGTGCCGGTCGTCGTGCCCGTGGTCGTGCCGGTCGTCGTGCCCGTGGTCGTGCCGGTCGTCGTGCCCGTGGTCGTGCCGCCGGTGGCGCACCCGCCGAGGAAGATCCGGTTGTTGTCCATCGTCACTTCGCCGTTACGGGCCAGGGCCCGGCCCTCGATGTTCGTCCCGGTTCGCAGGAAGATCGAGGTCAGCGCCATGATGGTGCCCACAAAGGTGGTGTTGGTGTTGAGCTCCGCCGAACTCCCGATCTGCCAGAACACGTTGCACGGCGAAGCGCCGTTCGTGAGGAGGATCCGGCTGGAGGTTGCCGTCGTCAGGGCTGCGGGAATCTGGAACACCCAGACCGCGTTGGGGTTTCCCCCGGCATTCAGGACCAGGTCGCCGGTGAGGCCGACACTGCCAGCGGGGTCTCTCGTGTAGACGCCCGGAATCAGCTCTGTGGGGCCGGACGTGCCCGACCCGATGGCTGCCGGAAGGTCAAAGTCCTCGGCCTGGCCGGCCGCGTTGTTGTACGCGATGATCAGATCGCTCTTGGCCTGGAGGGCGGCAGCGTCCGCAGGGTGCACGGCACCGAGGACCAGGCCGGGCGGGAATCCGGTGATGGCCGGGTTCGGGTGCGTCCCGAGGTCGTGGTCGATCACCGTGGGGCCGGTGTTGGTGACTCCCTGACCTGCCAGAACGGAGTAGCTGGCGGTGGTGCCCAGAGGCACGGCTGTCGCGATGGCCAGGGCCTGCGTCGGCAATCCGGCGACCATGACACCGGCAACCGTTACGGCGACGGCCGAGGCCAGCCAGCCGGAAAATGTGCGGCGCTGAGCCACTTGGATTTTCAGCTTCATCGAGGGGGCCACTTCCTATGGGGGCCGTGGCATACCGGGCTCCTACCGATCGCCCGGGAAGCCTTGTCGTTGTCGCCGCATATTACGCAGCAACATTCACGTGTCAAAAACAGGCCAGAAGAAAGAGGGGGAATTACAAACATACTCAACACCATGAAGCGCGATGAAAATATCAAAACTCACCGCACCTATCATCCGATACTCCCCCCGCCGTATGGGGCCCGATTAACTCACACGAGGCAAAGCCTCCGCCGGGGGCGATACACCAAGTCCCGCCACACGCGAGAAGTGCCGCCAGGCGAGTGATCTCACGAAATCGCTGCAGGACGGGCGCGCCAACTCTTTCGCCAATCCACATGACCCTGAGGACGAAATAGAAATCATTTACGACCTGATCGCATTGGTGAGCGATATTCCCTGATCTCGTCGTTTCCCCAGAGCGAGCGTGAGTCCATCCGCAAGTGGCTGGCGACCGCTCTTCGTCTCCGGCAACACCCGGTGGCTCAGCTCGCGCACCGCCCAACGCAGCGTCCGAACTCTCGCCCAGCACGCAGAGCGGAAGAAGCCCGTCGTCCTCCGCCAGCACACTGACAAGATCGGCGGTGGGATGATCAAGATGGCGGAGAGCCCGTCCGGGCCGCCGTAGAAGAGTTCGGCGGCTCGATCACGGTGATATGACAGCCTTCGCCTCCAGGTGCCGCATCACCGCGGTGAGCATCGCCGTGCGCTTCGGCTCCGCCGCCCGCTCCAGCAGCGGCGCCTTCGACCCCAGCGCGTACCGGGCCAACGCCGACATCCGGTTCGGCGGGATCTGCGACAGCTTCAGCTGCCCCAGCCGGTACGCACCGATGTCGTCCACCCGCTCCAGCGCGCGGGCGAACGCCGTCCCGGTCGTCCGCGTCGGCGGCCGGCGCAGCCGCTCCAGCTCCGAGAACCGGAAGCCCTCCGGCGTCTTCAGCGTCGCCACCAGGTCACCGGGCAGTGCTGGGTCCGCGCGGCGGGCGGTGCCCGCGATGGTGGCGTGCAGCCGCTTGTCCGCGACCTTCCGCACCTCCGACACCTGCCGGGCCAGCACGCTCGCCCCCGGCAGCAGCACCCGGTTGCGGCGCAGCCAGCCCACCGCGCCGTCTTGGGGCCCTCGGCGTGCGTCCACGCCCGGCCGTGCAGGAACGGACGGATCCGCCGCGACCACTCCGGGTCCTCGTACTCGTGGTACTCGTAGGCGTCCCGGATCTCCCACGCGTGCTCGTACGCCGTCTTCGGCCGCTCGGTGTACCGCTTCACCACCGACGGGTCCTCGATGCCGAGCTGCGCGGCCAGGTGCTCGACCACCGGCTACAGCACCGCGAGCGGGTCCTCCAGGAACAGGCCGACGTACCGCACCGTGCACATCTGGAGCGCGAAGCCGAGCTGGTGGTGCGTGGAGCGGCGCAGCGCGATCAGATCGCGGTCGACGTCGTCCAGGAAGAAGAACCGCTCCAGCTCGGGGCGGGTAGGCTCCTCGGCGAATTTCCCGTACGCCTCGGCCTGCTCATCACCCAGAAATTCCACCAGCACGAGCCAGCCCCGGAGCAGGCCCGGAGACGTTTCACCGAACCCCAGCGGCGAAGTGGATCACTGCGCTAGCCGACCATGATCGTTCTCACCGCTAGCCGCCGTACCGATGTTCCCCGAGGCCGTGGAGGCCCGTGGGTTCAGGGAAACCGAAGTCTGGTCAGCGGGAACTCGCGGGTCGGTCTGTGTGTATCAGCTGGGCGAATCCGTGGGTTCGGTGGGAACCGTGGGGTGGGCTGCGAGGCGGCGGGCTTCGGCTGTGACCTCGGCATCGACCTGGTCCACGGTTCTGTCGCCGTATTCGAGGATGTCGTACTCGTCGTCGAGTTCGGCGAGGCGCTCGGTCAGGGGCAGCTCATGTCCGTGGCGCTGGTGAATCCGGAAGGTGAACTCCCGAGGCGTGAGTTCGCCGGCGAGCATGTGGCGTGCGAGGGCTCGGGCGGCGGCTTCCTGACCGGCCTCGCTGCCGACCGGATAGAAGGTGAGGCCGAGTTCGTCGAGTGCTGCGGGAAGCAGGTCGTGGACGTCGTAGTCCGCCTCGGCGCGCGTGCAGGCGGCGAGAATTCGGAGGCAGGGGGTGTCGAGTCCGGCGACGAGCGCATCACAGGCGGCATTCACGACATCGCTCGCGCGGATTTCCCCCATGCTCCAGAGGGCGGCATGGTCCTGTAGAGCGATTGCTGCTGCTTCGGTCGACGTCACTCGTCCATGATTCCCTTCACGGTGCGTCCAGGTCGAGCAGATTTCATCGAAGGTGCTGTTCAGCGGCCTGTTCCAGCAGGGCTCGTGCGGAGTCCACGTAGCGCATCGCGGTCTTCTCGTCGAGCCCGAAGACCTCGGCGAGATGCAGTGGGTCAGGCCCGTGGGTCAGGGCCTCTTCGAGCTGCCGGTCGACTCGAAGCCGTTCCAGGGTGGCGTCCTGTCCCCGCATCAAGGCACTGATCCAGTGGTTGCTGGCCCGGCTGGTCGTGTTGGCGGTCTGGTTGTTGATCAGCAGGTGGAGGTTCGCGGTGCTGGGCCAAGTCGCCCCAGGCCAGGCAGCCCGGGCAGGAACTGGTGGGCTTGACGTAACCCTTCGGGAAGCTTGCCACCAGCTCACTCCGGCGGCAGCGACCGGCCGTCCCGGCGCTTGGGGATCGCCTTCGGAACGGCGGTCCCCGAGCCGACAGCGGCCCGGACCGTCTCCACCTGGCCAGGTCGGGGCACCTTCTCTGGCTCGGGAATGAGGAGGTCGCCGATCTCGCAGCCGAGGACGACGCAGATGACGTCCAGGTCCTCCAGCTTGAGGGAGACCGGCTGACCGGACCACAGACCGGACATCTTCCCGGCCGAGATGACCAAGCCATTCTCGGCAGGCTCCGCTGGAGCTCGGAGGCTTTCCAGATCCCCTTGTTCGCGGCGGTCAGCCGCAGGTTCCACTTCATCGCAGAAGTCCTTCCAGCCGCTTCGCGGCCCGCTGCCCGGCCACCCAGGCGTCTTCGACCCGGGTCTGTTGGACATGGACGTATCGCATGGTCGTGGCGATCCAGGAATGTCCGAGGACTTCCTGAATCGCAATCAGGTCGAGTCCGCCGAGGTAGAGCTCGGACGCGCAGAAGTGCCGCAGGACGTGCGGGGTGAGCTTGTCGCCCCAGCCCGGCAGATGTGCCGTGGCCGCGGCCTTGAGGCCGCCGCGCAGGGCATCGTCGCCGACCCGCCCCGAGGAGCCGTCGGCGCATCTGCGTTCGGAGGGGAACAGCGGGGCGCCGGGACGGGTGTGGTCGTCGTCGAACTGGCCCCAGACGTCCTCGATGAACCATCGGAGCGTGCGGTCGGCGCCGTTGATCAGGGGGACCATCCGCTCGCGCGGGCCCGAGCCCCGGGCCCCCTTGCCGTGGCGGACGCGGAGCTTGCCGAAGCGGCCCAGGTCCCACTTGACGTCCGCCAGATCGAGCTTGCATGCCTCGCTGACCCGCAACCCGACCTGGGACATCAGCTTAGAGGGGTGTAGTTCCGGGCGGTCGAGGCGAACTTCCGGCAGGTCGCCAGCTCGCCGCCCCATCCGGCGAACAGCGTTTTGACCTCCGGCCCGGATGGCGGAATCCGCAGTGCCGCGTCCTTCGTGCCGCGCGGCCGGTTCATCTCGTCGATCGGGCACTTGATCACCCGGCCGGTCATCCGGTGGATCTCGACCTTGTGCCGCAGCTCCAGGAACAGGAAGTACGTGGTCAGCGCCTGAGAGCGCCCCAGCCGGGTGCCGCTCGGCGAAGCCCGCAGTACCTTTCCGAAGTACGCGTCGGCGTCAGGCGGCTCCATCTCCCACAGCGGCCGGCCGAACCAGGACCGCATCTGCTCCAGGTGCCCGACGTCCCCGCGGATCGTGCCGTCCGCCAACCCCGCTGAGGCCCGCGCCAGCACGAACCCCGCCAGCGCGTCGGTCTCGAACTGCTCCAGTTCCTCCGCCGTGGCCGGCGGCCAGACATCGCGCAGGTCCCGTACGACAGCCAGCGCCAACCCGAGCCCCCTCACCTTCACCCCGATCGTGAACCGATCAAACACAGTGAGAGCGCTTCAGGAATCCCGAAGTTGCGTCACCCTGCGAACTGCTTACAGGAGAGGGGACGAAGCCCCTGGCCACGGGGTTGAGGACTCGGGAAGGCTCAGAGCAACCCACGGGATGTCGCACACTCCGCCCGGATGTTCTGGGAATCCCCGGTGACACCCCGCCCTCCCGCTGCGGCCGCCTCCCGTCCAGTACCGGCGCCCTGCGGCTGGGCCAGCACAGCCAGTCACGACGTCCACGGCAGCGATTCGCGGGGCCTGCCCGTGGCGTCCTGGCTCGCGTCGGACACCCCGGTCTACGTCGCCCTCGAGCGGCAGTGTCTCGCCGAGGGCCGGGAGGCGCCCCGGCGCTCTGGGCTGCCTTGCGGCGGCCCGTCCCGGATGGACGCCGGCGCCCTGTTCTTCCGCGTGTGAGCCCCACAGCCAGCAGACTCCCGGTGACGTCCCCACGCACGGGACTTGGCAGGTGAGCGGGCTTTCCGGCAGATAGGTGGAAGGTCATGGCATTCGGGTGAACTCTGCTCGGGCTGTGCACGCGGCTGCGTTCGCGCGACGTGACAATTGACAGCGGGGCCCGTCGATCATCATTGCGCGGCACATGCGTTCGCCCGGGCCCGGCCACGGCAGTTTCCGCGGCTAACAGACAGTCCCGAGCCGGAGGTAGACCGCCCGTGGCGGTGAACGGAAACCCGACCGTCAGACGACGCCGGCTGGGCGCGGAGCTGCGCCGACTCCGCCTGGCCCGTGGCCTGACCAGTACGCAGGTGGCTGAACACCTGTTGATCTCCCAGCCCAAGGTCAGCCACTTGGAGAACGGCCGTCGCGCCATCAGCCCGCGAGATGTGCGGGACCTGTGCGGCCTCTATCAAGTCACAGACCAGCAGGTCATCGACTCGTTGATGGAGATGGCCAGGGAATCGAACCAGCAGGGCTGGTGGGTCGCCTTCGGGGAGGTCCCGTACGCCGTCTACATCGGCCTGGAGACGGCAGCCGCTTCTGTGCGCTCCTACGAACCCCTGGTGATCCCCGGCCTGCTGCAGACACCTGCCTACGCGGCAGCGGTCATCGCGGAAACGATCCCTCTGGCCACGGAGGAACAGATCGCCGTGCGCCGTGAGGTACGGCTGCGCCGTCAGTCCCGCGCCCACCACCCGGCCCGGCCCTTCCGCTTACGGGTCGTACTGGACGAATCCGTACTGCGCCGCGTGGTCGGCAGCCCACAGATCATGTGCGAACAGCTGGAGTACCTGATCCGCCTCGGCGAGCAGCCGCACATCACCATGCAGATCCTCCCGCACAGCGCGGGAGCCCACCCGGGCATCTCGGGACAGTTCTCCATCCTCGGCTTCCCGGACACCGCCCCGGGGACTGTGTATCTGGAGCGGTTCACCAGCGACCTCTACCTGGGGAAACGATCCGACGTGCAGCACTACAGCACCATGTTCGACCAGCTTCAGGCCCAGGCCCTGAACCCTGAGCACACCCGTCACTTCATCACCCGCGCCGCCGAGGAGCTGCCGGCCGCCGCATCACTGCCCGGCCAGCAGTGATCGCCGCACCGGCCGCAGATCGCTGCGCCGCCGACAGCGCCTCGCGCAGGTGCAGCAGGGCCACGGTCCGCGACGGCGGCCAGATCGGCCAGCAGGGTGCGGTCCGCGTCGCCGTCGCGGACCGCCTACGCGATTGCCGACTGGCTGGCGCCGGCCAGCGGCCGGAAACCGGAGGGTGGGCTGCCCCGGTCTGGGCGAGCCCATCCGACGTCAGGCTGCCTGCCGGGAAAGGCCCGGCGGGATCACCAGGGGTTCGTAGGAGCGCACAGAAGCGACTGCCGTCTCCACCTGCCCGGACTGACGATGCGGCGGATCGCCGAGCTCTACCCGGGTGAGGCCAAGACCGGCGCCCGCGACGCCTTCGTCATCGCAGACGCGGCCCTCGTCATGCCCCACACGCTCCGCTCGGTCGACCTCCAGGACGAGACCATCGCCGGGCTGGAGATGATCGTCGGCTTCGACGACGACCTGGCCGGCGAAGCAACAGGCATCAGCAACCGGCTTCGCGGCCTGCTCACGCAGATCCACCCGTCTCTTGAACGGGTCCTGGGCCCGCGCATCAAGCACCCGGCCGTGCTCAAGCTCCTCGACCAGTTCGGTTCCCCGGCACAGATCCAGCAAAGCCGGACGCCGACGGCTGATCACGCTGATACGCCCGAAGGCACCGCGGATGGCCGAGCGCCTCGTCGAGGACATCTTCACCGCCCTGGACGAACAGACCGTCGTCGCCCCGGGAACCGACGCGGCCTCCCTGATCCGTCCCCAGCCTCGCGAGCTCCCGTCAAGCAGTACGCCTGCGGCCGCGACGGTCAGCGGCACGGCGAGGACCCATCCGAGTCGCCCTCCGCCCCGGTCGCCGCGACGACACCGGGGCCGGCCCCGGGCAGCAGCCCGAGTATGTCCAACAGCAACGCCAGATCTCTTGCGTCAACGGCACATGCGGCAACAGCGCGGCGCGCCGCCGCCCGGTCCGCGGTCCCGGAACACTCCAGGAGAGCCGGTGCGTCACAGCCAAAGGGATCCTTCACCCCACCGATCCCACCACCCCCACCCGTCATGCGCAGGCGAACTACTCCACCTGCCCCGCGATCCGCGATGAGTGCCTCACCGCGCGGGTTCGTTCCCCGTCTTCCCCGCACGAATGGAGTCTTCTGTGCTCGAACGCAAGCGGCTCAAGGACCGCACCCAGGTCACCTTCATCCTCCCCGAGGACACCCCGGACGGGCCGGTCAGCGTCGTCGGCGACTTCAACCACTGGAACCCCGCCGCCCACCCCCTGGAACCCCGCGGCGACGGCACCCGCGCCGCAACCGTCACCCTGCCCGCCCACAGCGCACACTCCTTCCGCTACCTCGCCGCCGGCGACTACTGGTTCGACGACGAACACGCCGACAACCACGATGAAACCAACAGTCGCATCCACACCTGACCCAAAGCCGGCACAGCCCGGCCGCGGCACCAAGCCGCGCCGGTCAACCAGCCACCGCTTGGAAGGAAACATCCGGATGACGACAGCCCGCGAGATCATGACGGCCGGCGCCGAGTGCATCGGCGCCAAGGAGACGGTCCTTGAAGCCGCGAAGAAGATGACACAGATGGGAGTCGGCGCCCTACCGATCTGCGGAACGGACGACAAACTCAAGGGCATGCTCACCGACCGCGACATCGTCGTGAAAGTCCTCGGCGTCGGCAAGGACCCCGCCCAGGTCAAGGCCGGGAAACTGGCCCAGGGCGAAGCGGTCACCATCGGCGCCAACGACGACGCGCAGGAAATCCTGCGCACGATGAGCGAGCACAAGGTACGGCGCCTGCCCGTCATCGACGGCCACCGCCTGGTCGGCGTCGTCACCCAAGCCGACGTCGCCCGCGCCCTGCCCGACCTCCACGTCGGCGACCTCCTCCAAGCCCTCTCCACCGACTGACCACGAAAGATGACCCCGGACGGCCCGCGCCCCCGGCCCCTACCCACGGCAGACATACACAGATAGTGATGACCGGCGGCTGAGGCGCGGCGCATGGACGAAGACTTACTGGACGTGCTCCCCAACGCGGCGACCGAGACCCGACAGAAACTGCTGCCCCTGGAGAAGCCCGAGCGATCGTGATCCTCCGGCGCCCTCGAAGACGCAGCCTGCTCCGACGCGATTCGTCTGACCCGCCGGGGAGATGCGATTCGTCTCGGATCGCGCCTCGCCGTCCCCCGGCAGCCCCCTACCGGCCCGTGTCGCGTGAGGTGGCCATGACGTCCAAACGCAGACGCTCGGAGCGGACCAAGTGATAGAGCTCCGCCGACGTCGCAGCGTCACCCCGCATAGCCTCCCTTGGCGTTCACGTCCGGGATCAGGACAGGGCTTTGACGAGGTCATCGCGGGTGATGTGGGTGCGGCCGGGGATGTCGGCGGCGGCGGCCTTCTTGTAGAGGTCGGCCTTCGACAGGACGCTCAGCTCCTCCACGGGCGCGGAGCGGACGCACTTCTTCGCTCCGGTGGCCTCGACAGCACCTACGTGACCAAGGCGGACCGCGATACCCCGCCCTGGGAAGCCGGAGGAACCCACCACCTGTCTGTCCCCGCCGATGCATTCAGGAAGACCCTGCGCGCGGTGGCCGAGGACTCCCAGGCGTACGCCCTGCTGCGGATGGCAGAAACCCGCACCGCAGCCGGGCAGCTCGCTGCCGTCACCGTGGACGCGACCGGCTCAGAGCTCTCGCTGCCGCCGACGAAGAACGCACGCGCTCTCGGCATCCTGGACGGCATCGCCGACGCATCCACAAGCCAGGACGCCGACCAGGCCCGGAAATGGCACGCCGCGGTCTTCGACCGCCTGCTCACCGAACAGACAGATCAGGCGGAGCCGGCCGGTTGTCTCACCGCCACGTGGCTTCAGGAACTCAAGAACACCCCCGAACAGCAACGCGCACAACGCCTGCATGCCCAGGGCGTTGACATGGCCCGCACCTGGGCCCAGGCCCGCACCATGGACGAGCCAACCCGGCAGGAACTGCTCGCCAAAGTGGAAAACAGCGCCCGCAACGCCCGCGAGCACGTGAAGCACTGACCCCTCTGGTTTCACTGGCTCCAACGAGCTGCAAGCGGACCCGCGTGATCACTTATGGCGTGTGAGGGAGCCGGCACCCGACAACGGGGTCGGCTCTTGGCGTATCCAGCCGAGGCCGTACGCCGACACCCACCGGTCAGGGGCCCGGCCTCCGGTGCCACGGGACTCCTCAGCGGTCCACGCCGTGCGTTCTGCGGCACCTCCACGCCGGCCGATGCGCGTCAAGCCACGAATTCCAGGGGCATGACCCGGCACGGGTCTGTGGGGCCCAATGGAGACACGGGCCCAGCACGGGCCCGCCCGGACAGAGCCGGCCTTCGGCCCTGTCCGTCTCACACCACAAGGAGCAACACCATGATCCGCACCACCCTGACCCAGCGTCTCGCCCTCCTCGGCGCCTCCGGAGCCCTCGTCGCAGGTGGCGCGCTGCTGCCCTCCAGCGCCATGGCCGCACCGGCAACGCCGCAGGTCGCAGCCGTGCAGACAGCGCCCGGCCACCAGGCGCACCCAGTCGGCAACACGGCGACGTCGACCAAGACCGAGACGAAGACCGTCAGGCGCACCCTGTCCGACGGCAGGGTCAAGGTCACCACGATCAAGACGGTCACCAAGACGACCAAGAACCACCACGGCAAGGTGGTCAAGAAGACCGTCACCACGACCGAGACCCGGCAGATCCTCCCGGCACCGGACGACGACTGACGCCGCCAGGGCTGCAGGCCACCGGAGTGAACCAGTGGCCTGCGGCCCGGTCGGGCGGGGCGGGGCGACGCCGCGGCCTCGTATGCCGGACGCCAGCTGCGGGTGCGCGATCGATTCAGACATGACAAAGCCCCCCCACGTCGTCAGCGTCCCACTCACGGCAGAACCCCCCGAGCAGCACCCGGGCTCCTGCGCCGTCGTCGTGCGCAGCCGCGACCGGGCGGGTGTGGAGGGATAGCGGGTACGCGGGCCGGCCGACGACTGCCCGGCCCGTCACTGCAGTCGCGACCACGGGTGTCGCCTCCGGGACGACTTCACCGAGGGCTGGGTCGCAGCAGGTCCGTCGGGCGGGTCACTGCCCGGCGTGGAGTACCTCGCCGTGGTCCTTCGTCCAGGTACGCAGGCGGCGCCGGATGCCGTCCGTCTCGGTCCACAAGGCGATGGTCACGTCGTCCGAGCCGTGCATGTGAAGCCGCGGAACCGCTTGACCGCAGACTCCTCGGCTTCCCAGGTCCCCTCGACCTTCGGTCCGCCGGGGGTGAAGGTCATCGACACGTGGAAGCGGACCGCGCCCCGCGGGGGTGTGCTCAGCACGGTGTCGTCTACCGGCCGTGGGTGGTCTCGAAGATCTCTACAGCCGTGGCTCCGGACTGCACGAGTGCCCGCTGCCGCTGCTCGGCAGGGGGCCGGTCGTCGTGCACGGCTGAGGTCTTCTCCTGGCCGTCGAGGACCCATCTCACTTTGAAGCCCACCATGGCCATCTCCGGACCTCCGTCACGATGCTGCGCGGCCGCCGCGAGAGCGCGGAGCCTGCCGTTTGATGCCAGCTTCTGCCACCACTGACAATCCCGCGGCCGGATGGAGGCCGCCGGACCGCCCGGCGGGGGCGTCGCCCATGAACCCGGCGTACGGGCGGACCAGGTCAGCCCTCGGCAGCGTCCTCCGCGGTCTTCACTGCTGTCACCAGTGCCTTCTCGACCTCGTAGCGGTTCTGGCCGGTCGCCTTCGCATGCTCGGTGACCGCGTCGTGCACCACTGCGGCGGCCTCCAGCCACGGCCGCCACGCCTCCACGCTGTACGGGCCGGCCGTCGCCCGGGCCCGGGCCTGATCGGCCGCACGCCGGAGCTGGACGAGTTCGTCGGTCAGTTCGATTGCCACCGCGAGATCCTAAGGGCTGTCCCAACCCGCCAGTGCGCGCCGCGCCCTGTCCTGTGCCAGGGGGCCTACCAGCCCATACCCCGTATTTACCTGGGCAGCGGCGTCCTCGCTCGACCCGGCGGCAACAACGCCACCCGTCGGGCTCCTTCGTGGGCGCCGTGTTCCTCTCGACAGTCGGCCGGGAAGCCGGTGCCCTGGCTGGTGAGGTCTGGGCGGGGGCGGACCGCTCGGGGTGGGTCCGCCCGCGGGTATGCCGGATCAGGTGTGCAGGAGGCTGTTGATGCCGTCGTGGCCGTCGGCGTGGTCCTCGTCGAACCAGTAGTCGCCCGCTGCCAGGTAGCGGAAGGAGTGCACGCTCTTCGCCGGGAGGCCGACGGTGACGGCGCGCGTGCCGTCACCGCGGGGCTCCAGGATGTGGGCGCCGGGCTTCCACTCGTTGAAGTCACCGACAACGCTGACCGGACCCGGCGGGATGTCGGCGGGCAGGACGAAGGTGACCTGAGCGCGGTCCTTGAGCAGCTTGCGTTCGAGCATGGCGGAGAGCTCCTGCAGACAGGGGTGGCTGTTTCGCCTCATCCTGCGGCCCGCACCGGGGGCAGGCCCCCGCACGCGGCCGTCCCGGGCCCCGGCTTCACCCGCCCGGCACTCGAAAACACGGATGTACGGGGACTGGAAGCCCCTGTCGGCACTCAGCCGGCCACTGCGGCCGGGCCCGCCCCGAACCGCTGATCTCCGCGACCAGCTCCGGGCGCACAAGGGTCACGTCCAGGACGTCCCGGCTGCCCCGTGCCGAGGTGGACCGCAGGCCCGTCCATGGGTGTCCGTGGTCGGCCGGAGGCAGATTCCCGCCGACCAGGCGCGTTGCTTCGGGGCTCAGCGGGACGGTACGGCCGATTGCATGGAGGTGGCTGTGGGTGTCGTGGCGGCCCAGGAGGAGGAGCCGGGGTCGGGTCATGGTGCCGGTGATGGCGCCGATGATCGCTTCGGTGGTGTCGCGGCGTCTGAGTTTGTACCAGCCTCTGTAGCCGGTCCGGTAGGGCTGGTTCATGGCTTTGACGACGCTGCCCTCGACGCCGGACACCTCGGTCCACGACTCCAGCCACTCCTCGGCCTTGACCAGGTCCGTTGTCATCGGGCACAGCGTCCAGGGGGCGGTCAGCCTGTGCGTGGCGAACAGGGCTTCCAGTCGGGCGCGGCCTTCTCCACCGTTTCGCCGGCCTGCTTCGCCTCTACGAGAGCGGCGACCTTCTCCTGGAAGGTGTCGTGGAACTCCTCGGGGTCCCACCGGATGGTCGGGGCGTCGATGAGCTGCTCGGCCATCTTCAGCTCCTTGTCGGAGGCCTTCGTTTTGCCGGGCAGGTTGTCGATCTCCTTCTTCGGGTCCCTGATCTCGTCCGCCCAGTGCAGGGTGTGGAGGGTGAGGACGCCGTTCTCTGCTTTCACCGCCACCAGGTACTCGTGCTGGCGCATCACGAACATGGCGATCCCAGCCTTGCCCGCTCTGGCCAGGGCCTGTTCCAGGAGGCCGTAGACCCTGGCGTTCTCGGCGCCCCGCGGTCCCAGGTAGTACGTCGTGTCGAAGAAGATCGGGTATCGGGTCCACCTCGTCCAGGTTGACGAACCCGGCGATGTCCAGCGACCGGGAGCGGCCCGGCGCGATCTCGTCGAGCTCCTTCGGCTCGACCAGGACGTACTCGTCGCCGGTGTCGTAGCCCTTGACGATGTCGTCCAGCTCGACCTCGTCACGAGTCCGCTCGTTCACCCGCCGATTGCGGATCCGGTCCGAGGTGCCGCGCTGAAGCTGATGGCCGTGTAGAGGCCGACCGGCAGGCTGACCAGCCCAAACGACAGATTCCCGGCCCACACCGGACGAGCCACGACCATCACCGCCTTGCGTTGCCCCCGTACTTACAGCTCAAGGCCTCGGACACGTGTGACTTAGCGCTCCACTTGGCCAGCGTTTCCTTGGTTGGCGCGAGGTGACCCCGGCCCAGCCGTCCCGGCGGCGGCAAGGTGGGCGTCCACGGCAACGACACCGTCGACGCCCTGGCAGAGGCCCACGACCACCAGGACGAGACGCGGTTCCGGGACGTTACCCCACAGGGTGACGACCCCGTCCCGGACCTCGATCGCGACGGTGCCCTCGTCCAGGCCGAGGATGCGCCCCAGGACGTCCTGCTCGACTTCGCCGCGGATCTCGGCGTCGGAGCGGATGAAGGCGTCGAGCAGGTCGCTGCGGCTGACGATGCCGGTCAGGAGCCCGTCGTCGCCGACCACCGGCAGCTGCTTGACGTGCCGACTGCGGAGTTCCCGAGCGGCCCGGGGGATCGTCCAGTCGGCGTGGGCGGTGAAGACGGGGCTGCTCATGAGCGCGCCCGCGGTTCGGGCCCGGGCCTTGCCCCAGACGCCCGCGTCGTTCCCGTCCTGCCCCTGCGGATCGGGCATGCCGGTCTCGTGCCGCAGAACGTCGGACGCGGACACGACGCCGACAAGGGAGCCGTCGTCATCGACGACCGGGGCCGCGACGATGTCGTTCGCGTCCAGCAGGCCGACGACGTCCTGGACCGGTGTGCTGGGGTGGAGGGTGACGACATCCCCGGTCATCACGTCACCGACCGTGCGACGGTGCAGCATGGCATCGGCCTCCTCTGGTTTTGCGACGGGGCGGCTGCGGCAGGACCGCCCGGGCGGACGACGTGCGGCGCGCCGGCCTCCGCGGCCCTGCCGGCTCGTCAACGCGTCTTCCCTCCCATGACACCACCCCGCCTCTCCGGCGACCAGTGAACTTGGACCTGGCGAGAAGGGCCGGCGTCCCCACGGCCAGAGTGCCGCCGCGTGTGTGGCAGGTGCTGGCACCTCGACGCCCTGTCCGCGTCCGTCTGGGGTTGAGCGTTGTAGTTGGCCGAGCCGGCCAAGTTGGGTGCTCAGTCACAGTGATCGCATCCCTACTGTGACCGGACAGGTCAGTTTGCGAGTTCATCGGCGGGATCGGCAGGCCACAGCGTTTCTGGGCGGCGTTGTCTGCGAGTCGCTGGCCGTCGAAACTCGCGAGGCGGGCGCGCCTGACACGCCCTGCCGAAAGCAACGCCCCGGTTTGCGCGGGTCCGGCCTTCGTACGCTGCCCTGGCTCGCGCTACGAGGCGACCGTCCTGGTCGCAGCCCTTGACGAATGGCTTTGACCGGAGGCGGCTTTCCCGTCCTCGGTCACCAGTCCCGGCCGGCGGTCAGCTCCTCCGCATCCGCGCCGGTGAACCCGTACGCCGACGCGACGAAACAAAACTCGTCACAGATCCACTCACGCGCAACCGTCTCGATCCCGCTCGCGGCCGCCACGAACTCCCTGTCCAGCAGGTTGAACTCCTCCGTCGCAGCCTGAGTGAGCTCATACAAGGTCGCCAGATCCGACGGCCGCTCGGCCTCAATTCGTTCGCACAGCCGCAGCAGGACCGCCTTCCCCTGGTCGACTACGCGATCAGGGAAGTACGAGTCGTCGTTCATCTGCCGCAGGAATGCACGTCCCGTTACCTGCTGGTTTGTGATCGACATGGTGCTTTCCTACCTCCACGAAGAGCTGATGCGCCGATCATGCACAGCACCACCGACAACGACGCCCCTATGTATGCCAGACCGCACGCGACCAGGACTTTTTCACAACAGGCCCTATTTGATCCGAAACGGTTCGGGTTCTGGGGCGTTGCAGTGGTGTGAGCGATCTGGTGGGGGACGCGCGGCATCTGTCGCCGTCGGCACAGGAAGCGTTACGGCTGCGGGCGGTGGCCGCGCTGGTGGAGGGCCGGGACCGCGAGGAGGTTGCGGCGGTGTTCAGGGTCTCGTTGAAGGCGGTGGACGGCTGGTGGGCGAAGTGGCTGACCGGCGGCCGTGACGCTCTGACCGCCCGGCCGCGGGGCAAACGCGTGGGTGAGCATCAGGTGCTGACCGAGGCCGAGCAGGAAGCCCTGCGCCAGGCGGTACTCGATCACCGCCCCTGCGAACTGGGTCTTTCAGGGCAGTTGTGGACGCGTGGTCAGGTCGGCGCTCTGATCGCGAAGCTGTACCGGGTCCGGCTGACCGAGCCGGGAGTGGGCAAGTACCTGAAGCGGTGGGGCTGTCCTTCCAGCGCCCTGACAAGCGGGCCGTGGAACAGGACCCGGAGGCGGTGCGGGCCTGGCTGGAGGAGACCTGGCCGGCGATCCGGGCGAAGGCGAAGGCCGAGGGCGGCGTGGTGCTCTTCGCAGACCAGGTCGGCATCCGCTCCGACCAGGTCACCGGCCGGACCTGGGGCGAGAGGGGACGCACCCCGATCGTGCGCCGCACGGGCAACCGGTTCTCGGTGAATGCGATGTCCGCGATCAGCACCAAGGGCCGCATGCACTTCATGGTCTTCACCGAGACCTTCGACCCGACCGTGATGTGCCGCTTCCTGGAACGGCTTGTGGGTCACTTCGAGCACAAGATCCACCTCGTGGTGGACGGGCACTCCGCGCACCGCTCGAAGACGGTCCGCACCTGGCTCGCCGGCCACACCGCGGACATCGAGTTGCACTTCCTGCCGCCGCACTCGCCCGAGCTCAACCCGGACGAGCTGGTCAACACCGACCTCAAGCACAACCTGCCCAGAGGCCACCGGGCCCGCAACCAGGCCGAACTCGCCACGGAGACCCGACGTTTCTTCCGCCGACGGCAACGCCAACCCCACATCGTCCGCGACTACTTCCACGGCCCCCACGTCCGCTACACCATCGAAGAGAACCCCTTGAGTTTCTGATCAAGCTAGTTCACCAGCGTCTCGCGAAGCACATCGGCGATCGACGTGTCCGCCAGCTTCCGCCGCATGGCCTGCTCGACCCGGCCGTAGACCCCGCTCAGGGCGGGCCGGATGCCTCGGCCGACCGGACACTCCAGATTGGGCTCGGTGTGATGCAGGCCGAACGGTGGCTGCGCATCGACGGCGTCATACACCTCAAGCAGGGTGATCTCCTCGGGCTCACGGGCCAGACTCCAACCTGCACCGGCGCCGCGGCGGGCCTCCACCAGACCGGCTCGCCGTAGGTCGCCGAGGCTGCGCCGGATGATCACCGGGTTGGTGTTGACGCTGGCCGCGACCTGCTCCGAAGTGAGAACCTCCTGGCCACGGCGCTGCGCCAACGCCAGCCAGGTCATCGCGTGCGCGCAGTAGGCCCGCGCGGCGCCGAGGTTCTGCTCGAACACGGCGTCGGCGGTCTCCCAGACGATCCCCAGCCCCTACAGCTCGGCTGCCCGTTCGCCGGTCATGGTCCCGGGCCGGTAGGCCTGTCGCTGGTCCGGGAGCCACCTGCCGAACCGCCCCCGCCGAGCTCAGCGGCCGGGTGTGCGGGCGCGCAGACGGTTCGAGACCAGGATGAGTTCCTCTGGCACGACATTCCTTCCCAGGACGAACCGGCCGAGCAGGCCCTGTGGCCCGGTGACGACCACGACGTGCCCCTCCAGGGCCAGCTGCAGTTCCCTCCACGGGTGGCTCCACTGCGGCAGGTAGCCGAACTCCCACAGTTGGAGCCGTCGCGTGGTCGTCGTCAGGGAGTAGGACGTGTAGTCGTCTTCCTTGAAGGGTGCAGGCGCTTGAGCGCCCTCGGGGACGAGCTTCACCCGGTACTGGCTCAGTTCCATTTCGCCCGTGTCGAGCGTGTCCCTGCGGACCTCGGCCTTGACCCTGTCCCGGCGCCCGATCACCGCTCCGCCGAAGGCTCCCAAGAGGCCCACGGCGAGGGAGAACGTCAGGTTGAGCCACCAGGGCCAGTGCTCCGTACCGTCAATGGCGATCGGTACGACGCCGGCCGCGCCGCCGATCCCGCCCCAGACCGTGGCGCGCCGCACACGTCTGCGGCGTGCCACGTCCGCCTCGCCCGCCGCTGCTTCCTCGACCGTCCCGTCCATGGACTCCCCCAACACCTGATGGCACAGCAGTTACTGCTCGTCAGAACACTACGTGCCGCACGGCGTCCGCCCGGCCCGGACGGGGGCCGGCATCCTTGGGATGAGGTGGAGACCGCCGGGAGCCGATACCGGCACGGGGCACGACCGGCCGCTGCCGGCAGCGCTGACGGATCCAGGCCGATGCAGCTGTCCGCCGGGTCCTGCCGCCATGGCTCAACTACGCTGATCAGCTTGGAGGTTGTGCCGGGCCGACACGAGCGCCCCAAGAGGGGCGCCGTCTGGGGAGGGAGGGGCCGCGGCTCAGTGGCTGCGGCGGTACCGGTTCGCGATCACGGAGATCGTGAGCATCGCGGTGATGGCACCGACGGCCAGCGTCAGTGTGCCGGCCGTGCCGCCGCCCATCGCCCAGCCGTTGCCGATCAGGAGGGTGGTGCCGGCGACGCGGGAGGCGATGGCGTAGCCGCGGTTGCCGATGCGGCCGAAGTGACGGCCGAGGACGTAGCAGGCGGCGATCAGCGAGGTGAAGGTGACCGATCCTGCGGCGAAGTGGGCGTAGCTGTGCCAGGTGAGCGCGGCGGCCCCCGCGTCGGGGGCGCCTGTGGGGAAGCCGTCGACCGGGTCCATGACGAACAGTCCTGCGGCGATCATGCCGATGCCGCCGATCCGGACCAGCCGAGGGGCCCAGGTGCTGCCGAGGGTGCCGTGCAGGGCCCTGCGCAGCCCGGTCGCGCCGATGGCGAGCAGGACTCCGGCGATGAGGAAGTTGGTGATCTGGAGCCAGCCGAGCGAGCCGTTGCTCAGGGCGCTCAGCGGGTGGCGGGTGATGTCGAAGCCGTCGCGGCCGGCGGCCTGGGCCAGCGAGAGGGCCGCCCACAGCGGAGAAGCCACTACCGCGCAGGTGAGCAGGGAGCGGGTGGTGGCACGGGCGGGGGTTCCGGTTGCGGCGGCCGTCGCGGCGGTGGTGGCGGTCGCGGCGGCGGTGGTGGCGGTCCGGGTGCTCATGATGTTTGCCTCTCGGGTTCGAAGTGCGGTGCTTGTGTCAACGCGTCGATCAGGCGATGTGACAGGGAATGCACGCGTTCCCTGTCACATGCCTTTGTTCGTCGTGTTGGCAGAAGCGGTCGAAAACCGCATGACGAGATGAGGGAACCCATGCGCTATCTGATGACGACAAAGCCTTCCGACACCGCCCCCGACGAGAAGCTGTACGCCGAAATGAGCAGGTTCGTCGAGGAGTTGACGGCGGCCGGTGTGCTGTTGGCCACCGGTGGCCTGGAGCCGGGCGGCGTCCTCGTGCGGTCTGCCGGCGAGGAGATTACGGTGACCGACGGGCCGTTCACCGAGGCCAAGGAGGCCGTGGCCGGCTTCGCGCTCATCGAGGTCCGCTCGAAGGAGGAGGCGATCGAGCTGGCCCGCCGCTTCCGCCGGATCGTCGGTGACGGCGAGAGCGTGGTCCAGCAGGTCTTCGGTCCCTGAGCCTTCGGCGGGGCCCGAACCCTGAACGGCGACGTGCACCTGCCCCGGGCTTGCGGACGAGTCGGGCAGGTGCTGTCATCGTGCCTGTGCTGGATACCCGTCGCACGGTTGCTGCGGTCTGGAAGCTCGAGTCGGCCAAAATCATCGCAGCGCTCACGCGGATGGTGCACGACGTCGGCCTCGCCGAGGAACTGGCCCAGGACGCGCTCGTCGCCGCGCTCGAACAATGGCCGAGCACGGGCGTCCCGGACAACCCCGGCGCCTGGCTGACGACCACCGCCAAGCGGCGGGCCGTCGACCACATCCGGCGCTCCCAGCGGCTGACGCGCAAGCAGGAACAGCTCGCCCACGAGCTGGAACAGCAGCCGGACCCCGAAGCGGACGACGTCCTGCGGCTGATGCTCATCTCCTGCCACCCCGTTCTGGCGACCGAGGCTCGAGTCGCCCTGACGCTCCGGTTGCTCGGCGGTCTGACGGCCGAGGAGATCGCGAGGGCCTTCCTCGTCACCGGGACGGTGATCACCCAGCGCATCGCAGTGGCCAAGCGGACGCTGGTCGAGGAGCAGGTGCTGTTCGACCTGCCGGACGGCGCGGAACTGACCGAACGTCTCTCATCCGTGCTGGAGGTCATCTACCTGGTCTTCAACGAGGGCTACTCGGCGACCTCCGGCGATGATCTGATGCGGCCCGGGCTCTGTCTCGAAGCGTTGCGCCTGGGCCGGCTACTGGCCGAGCTGGCACCTCAGGAAGCCGAGGTGCACGCGCTGGTCGCGCTGATGGAGATCCAGGCCTCCCGCTCGGCCGCGCGTACCGGCCCGTCGGGCGAGCCGGTCCAGCTGCACGAGCAGAACCGGGGACGCTGGGACCAGTTGCTCATCCGGCGCGGCTTCACCGCGATGCTGCGGGCACGGGAAGCCGGCGGCCCACCCGGACCGTATCTGCTGCAGGCCGCCATCGCCGTGTGCCATGCGCGGGCGCATACCGCAGAGGACACCGACTGGGCCCAGATCGCGGTCCTGTACGGGGCGTTGGCGCAGCTCGTGGCGACCCCGATCGTTCACCTCAACCGGGCGGTGGCGCTCGGGATGGCGTACGGGCCAGAGGAAGGCCTCGCCCTGGCCGATGCGCTGACCACCGATCCCACCTTGCGCGACTACCATCTCCTGCCCAGCGTCAGGGGCGATCTACTGGCCCGCCTGGGCCGGCACCAGGAAGCGCGGCTGGAGTTCTGCCGGGCGGCATCCCTCACCAGGAACGCCGCCGAGCGTGCTTTTCTGTACCGACGGGCGGAAGCGATCGAGGTCGCCGGCCCGCCCGGACCCACACTCGGGCGGGCCGCCCACGACTTCCTGAGCCGCGACGATTTGGACGCGGCTACGATCCACTCCTACGGACAGACCCTGAGGCGCCTGTGCCTGGCCCTCGGCGACCACCTGCCGCTGGCCTCCCTGACGGCCGAGGAGGTGGCGCGGGTGTTCGCGACCGCGTGGGGCGCAACCGCGGCCGCGACGTGGAACCGGCACCGCTCGGCCGTCCGGTCCTTCAGCGCGTGGGCGTCCCTGGGCGACCTCGCGGCCGGCCTGGACCGTCGCGCCGAGACCCGCCCCCGGACGCCGGCGCTCAGCCCCGCACAGCTCGACGCGCTCTGGAGCCGCCCGGGCCTGCCGCTGCGTGAACGCACGCTGTGGCGGCTCCTGCACGAGTCGGCGGCCGGGGTGAAAGCCGTCCTGTCGTTGAACGTCGAGGACCTGGACCTGGAAGAGCGCAGGGCCTGCACGGGCGACACCTGGGTGACCTGGCGCTCCGGGACCGCTCGGCTCCTGCCTCTGTTGCTGGCCGGCCGGAGGCGGGGGCCGGTGTTCCTCTCCGACCGGCGTCCCGGCCCCGCCCGGACACCCGCGCAGGCCGATCTGTGCCCGGACACGGGCCGCCGCCGCCTGTCCTACGAGCGGGCCGAATACCTCTTCAAAGAGACCACCAAGCACCTGGACCCCGCAGCGGGCGGGTACACCCTGCGCCGACTCAGATCCCGCCCTTGATCCCCCGGCTGCAGGTGCGGGACTCGCGGCCGATACGGACGGGCCCGTGGACGATGCGCCTAAAGCCCGCGGCCAGGCTCGATGTCCGAGTCGGCCCGCCAGACGGCCCCCGCACCGGGGGCGCGCCGTGCAGGTGCAGGCAGGAGACCGAGGGCCCCGTGTCTGAGGGGCAGCACCGACAGCAGGGCTGGTCGATGTGTCCGGTAGTGGTCGGGCCTTTCAGGCGTGCTCGTGGACGCAGGGAGTGCCGAAGTCACGCGCGCAGACGCCCGGAAATATCGCGCGCTCCCAATGACGCCCCCCGCCAGCTGGCGCCAGTTCGCGGACCGCTCAGAGGCGTGAGGCATACGCGAACGACCAGGGGCCGGCTGTCCAGCCTGGTCGCGGTGACGGCCCGCTCGAACCGGGCAGAAGTCCGATCAGGACCGGCGCAGTGGCTGCCGTCGACTGCCTGCTTCTAGCCCCGCTGGTACAGGTCAGTGGCGGTCAGCCGGAGCATCGGGGAGCCGCCCCGTTCGCGCATACGTCACCGTGACGGAACCGCGAACGGCAGTCTGGGGCTTCGTGCAGCTGTGGCGAACAAGAGGAGCGACCACTGTCATCGGGTAGCCGTGCTGAACGGTCTCAGGCCAGCGCTTCCATGCCCATGTGACCCATGACGACGATGGAGCTGAGCTCTCCGCTTTCTGTACGACCGAGCCAGGCTACGGAAAGTCCTTCGGTGGCGGAGAAGGTGACGAGGTCTGCGCCCCGGGCTTCATCACGGACCACCTCGAACTCGCCACCGCCCACGCTCTCGGTGTCACGGGACACGAGGGTGCCCGGTGCTGCTGTCCTACGCTGCTCCCAGAACTTGCGGAATGGCGCTGTCAGCGCGGGCCAGGCTGTCGCGTCGGCGAAGCTACCCGTGGAGGTATCCGTGTTGAATCCGAACTCGTCGCCCCGACGGAATCGTTCGATGTCGTCGCCTGTCGCGAGGCCCCCACTCTCGGGCATCGCCTCCCGGCCACCGTCGGACCGGCATGTAGGACACCCGGCCCCAGTCCAGAAACAGGCAGCAGCAGAGGTCATCCAGCCTTGACTGACTCCTCGGCTCGAGCTCGGGTGCTGGCGAGACGGTAGGAGTCGGTTCCGGTCTCGATGATCGTTCCGTTGAAGGTGAGGCGGTCGATGATGGCTGCGGAAAGGCGGGGGCGCTGGTGATGACCATCACCGACGTGGTCCGTCGCGCCACCCAGAAGCGCCTTACGGGCAAGGAGGAGGAACTCAGCGAGGACGCCGGGAAGATGGCTCCGGGCTGGTCGGCGGACCAGCTGCGCGGCGTCCTCGGGGACGACGTCCTGGCCGAGCTGATGGCGGGGGCGGACTGGCCGGTGATGGCCCGACAGCTCGTCGGCTCCAGCAGGCCGGTGTCGGCCTCGGGGTGTTTCTGCCGCAGATGGGCCGCATGATGGAGTTCACCAGGCCGTCGCCGCGAACATCGCGTCGCGGACGAGGGCGGAGGACACCGACCGGTGGGCCGACCCCCCTCAAGGCCACGATGCCAGGCGGCCTGGTGCGCGACGCGATCCTCGCGTCCCCGGCCTGGCCGGACATTACGGCCGCGATGGCCCGCCTCGATGCGAGGGGCATCGACGTCGCCCGGATCCTCCTCGACGCGCACGCCGCCGGAGCGGGCGTCGACCAGGCCGTCGCCGCCGTCACCACCGCGGCCGCCACCCTCACTCGCGCCCCGGCGCCCTCGGCCCTGGCTGCCCCCGCCCCGGCGCCCGCTTCGGGTCCGGCTCTGGCGTCTGCGTCCGCCCCGGCTGCGGCCCGGGTTCCCGGTCCCGCACCGGCTCGGGGTGCTGCTCCCGCACCCGCTGCGGCTCCTGCCCCGTCGGCGCGGAGGGCTGGGGCGGCCGACCCGTGGGCTCCTGCGGCGAGCGCGGATGCGAGGCGTTCGTGGGGACCGCTGACCGAGGGCCTGGATGTCCCGAACGACCTGGTGCTCGCCGACCGGGAGCGGGCTCTGCGGCAGCTTGGCGTGTCTCCGGCCGCGAACGGGGGCATCGGCTGGATGGTGAGGGACGTCGCCAGGAAGAAGGTAACGGGGGGGGACCGACCTGCGGCGGTGGTGGTCAGACGGGTTGGGGGTGGCCGAAGAGGAGGTCGTAGCCGGGCGGGAGCTGGAACAGGACCTCGCGGGTGAGGACGTCTCCCGCGGCGACGGCCACAGCACAGGAAGCACCGGCCTCGGCCTTGCCATCGTCCATGCAGTCATCACCGCCCACGGCGGAACCGCAACCGTCACCAGCAGCCCCGGACAAACCATCTTCCGCCTCACACTTCCCATCTGAACATGCAGGCCGGGCCGGCCTGGCGGGTGGCCGTGTTCCGAAGGCGGACACCGTGCGGGTGAACCGCTGGACCGTCTTCGACTGCGGTATGGCGTCATTCTGCGCGGCGGTCCTGAACGGCGAAGCCGACCCGTGCAGCGAGCGGATCGACGCGGACGACCGGCACGTGTGCGTGAAAAGGGGCCCCGTACCGCCGTGTGGCGGCGGTACGGGGCCCCCGGTGCGGTCGGCGCCCGTGGGGGCGCCGCCGGTCACCGCAGTGCGGCTGCGGTCACCAGGTGCCGGGCAGGGTCTGCCAGCTCAGGAAGCCGTTCTCGAAGCCACCGTCGGGGCGGCTCTTGAAGGTGAAGGTGCCCGAGGCGCCACTCGCGTAGTTGTACAGCGAGGAGATGTCGTCCCGGCCGTCACCGTCGGAATCGCCCGAGAGCGGCACGCCGGCGCTCGTGCCGTACCAGGTGCCCTCCGGGGTTTCCCAGCTGCGGACCGCGTCCCCGATCGTGCCGTCGGGCTTGGCGAGCAGCGTCGACAGCGAGGCCTGGCCGTCCCCGTGGTCGTACATCAGGGCGGCGTCGGCGCGGCCGTCGCCGTTGTAGTCGCCGACCGTGAACTTGGTCTTCGCGTACTCCCAGGGGCCGCCGGCGGGCTGGGTCCACGACTTGACCGGGGCGGCGACGCCGCCGTTCGGCTGGGCGAGGAAGGTGAAGACCGCGACACCGCCGGCCGTGTAGCCGTACAGGGCGACGAAGTCGTCGCGCTTGTCGCCGTTCACGTCGCCGACCCGCCACGTGGCGTGGTCGATCCACCAGTTGCCCGCGGGCGTCCGCCAGCTCGCGGCGGCCGGGTTGAAGAACCCGTCACCCTTCGAGGTCCAGGTGTGGGCACCCGCTTCGCCGTTGCCGTAGTCGTAGACCATGGCGACGTCCGCCTTGCCGTCGCCGTTGAGGTCGCCGGCCAGCGGCTTGGCCCTGGCCCACTCGAAGCTCCCCGCGGCGGCCGTCAGTCCCTTGACCGGGGTGAAGGTGCCGGTGGCGTTGGACAGGAAGCTCCACAGGGCGTTGGAGCCGTCGGCGTAGCCGTACAGCGCGACGACGTCGGCGCGGCCGTCGCCGTTGACGTCACCGGCAACCCATTTGGCGCGCTGGTAGGAGAAACCGCCCTTCGTGCTGGTCCAGCGCACGGTGGGTGCCTCGTAGCCGCCGTCGGGCAGCGCGTTGAACACCCACAGGGCGGTGGTGTTGTCGCCGTAGTCGTAGACGGTGGCGATGTCGCTGCGGCCGTCGCCGTTGAAGTCGCCGGACAGGTCCGTGCGCAGGTGCGCCGTGCGGTCGGCGGGCTGGTGCTCGGCGGTCGCCCCGGTGGTGGTGTTGGCCCGGATGTAGCCCTTCTCGAAGTCCTCGCGCACGCCGCCCGCGACCTCGTACTCGCCGGATGTCGGGTAGCCCAGGGTGCTCTTCTCCGCGCCGAGGGCGATCCACCGCCTGCGGATGGAGCCGTGGATCGGCCAGGAGCCGTTGGCCTTCGACCAGTAGATCGAGGCCGTCGCCTCGGTGTCGGAACGCTTGCGGAAGTGGTTGAAGCGGGCGACGGAGCCGTCGCCGACGTTGGTCTCGTCGGTGACCGGGTAGCCCAGGGGGCTGGCCGGGCCGCCGAGGGAGACGTACTTGTTGTAGACCGAGCCGTGGACGGACCAGGCGCCGGTGTCGGTGGAGTAGAAGATGCCGCCCTTGCCGCCAGAGGCGGAGGAGAAGGTGGAGAACCGGCCGCCGTCGAAGGTCGGGCTCTCGTCGGAGGTCGGGTAGCCGAGGATGCCCTTCTCGCCGCCCATTGCGAGCCACTTGGCGCGGATCGCGCCCCACACCACCCAGGCTCCGCTGCTCGGGTGCCAGTAGATGGAGCCGTTGTCGCTGGTCTGGCCCGCGCTGCGGAGGCTGACGTAGCGGCCCACGCCGTCGGCCGGGACGAGCACGTCCGTGGTCGGGTAGCCGAGCGACGTACCGCCCTTGGCCAGGTACTTGGCCAGGATCGGACCGCACAGGGTGTGCGTGCCGGTCGCGGCGGAGGTGAACGTCTGGCACTGCGACCAGGAGGTGCCGCCGAGCACGAGCTGCCGGCCGGCGCCGAAGGCCGAACCGCCCGCCAGGGTCTGGCCCGGGAACTCGGTGATGCGGCCGTTGCCGTCGCGCGACCACAGGTCGGCGAAGCCGTTGGCCTCGAAGTCGCCGTTGCTGGACAGGTGCGCGTAGGCGGCGCCGGTGAAGCCGCTGCCGATGGAGGTCGTTCGGACCGCCGGGTCGGCGAAGACCGACAGGTCGGCCGCGGTGGCCGCACCCGGCTCGGTGGTGACGCGGCTGGTGTACTGGTGGATCTTGCCGGTGACCGTGTCGCGGGCCCAGATCTCGGGCAGCCGGTCGCCGTTGAGGTCGCCCGGCGCCATGACGGTCATGTTCTTCCAGTCGGCGTTGCCGAGCAGGATGGGCTCGCCGAAGGCGTCGAGGAAGCCGACGGCGGAGCCGCGGTACAGCCACAGCTGGTCACCGGTCTTCACCAGCAGGTCCGGCTGGTCGGCGTCGTCCACCTTGCCGTCGCCGTTGTCGTCGTCGACGCTGCCGATCGCGACGGCCTGGTCCGCGTCGGCCCAGTGGTCGTCCGCGTCGGGGTTGCCCACCTGGAGCTCGATGCGGTTGGCGTCCGCGCTCTCCAGGTCGCCGTCGCCCTTGCCCGGGTAGACGTAGAGGTTCTTGCGGGAGTTGTCGGGGCTGGGCTGCAGGGCGACGAGGTCCTCGTAGTAGTCCTCGTTCCAGCTGCCGCGGTGCGTCAGCGAGGCGGCGTCCGCGAAGGAGCCCTGTTCGAGCTGGCGGGACAGGTCGAAGGTGCCGTCCCCCTTGCCGGGGTGCATCCACAGCAGGCCGGAGCCCGGGTCGACGCTCCAGATGTCCACGGTGCCGTCGCCGTTGAGGTCGCCGTGCTTGTCACGGGTGGCCAGGCGCTTGGCGTAGAACAGGTACTCCTTGAGGTTCGACCGGTTGCCGGACGCGTCGAGGCTGTGCACGAACAGGCGCTGCGGACCGGCCGTGGTCGGCGTGTACTTGATGTCCACCGAGCCGCCGACGATGGTCGGGGGGATCTTGTTCACCTTCGGGTTGGAGTCGGTCCACCACTCGAAGGCGGTGACGTCCTTGACCCCGTTGGCGCTCAGGGTGAAGGTTCCCTCGGAGCGGGCGAAGCCGGTCTTCTCCGGGTCGTCCTCACCCTCCGGGAACTGCTTCGAGGTCACCAGCGGTGTACGGTCCGGGCGGGTCCGGTCGATGGTGAAGTGGCACTGGCCGGCCCAGGGGCCGGCCGGGCCGACGTGGTCGAGGGTGCGCACGTCCCACCGGTAGGTGCCGTTCAGGTCCTTGGCCGGGATGCGCAGCTGCGCGACGTTGCCGTTGCTGGCCTTGATGGTGGCCTTGGTCGGGGTGGAGGCGCCGTCCTTCCAGTAGTGGAACTCGGCGGCGAGGGAGACGTCCTGCTTGTCCTTGTCCTTCACCCGGGCGCGCAGGACGATCTGGTCGGTGGTCCCGATGACCCCGCCCGCGCAGGGCACCGACGGGTCGGTGGAACGCTCCGTGATCTTGTCCGGAGTGGTGTTGAACGTGGTCGAGACACGGGCGCTGTTCGGGTCGAACTTCCGCCAGGAGACGTCGACGGTGTCCTTCGCGGCCTTCAGGCCGAACGTCCAGGTGCCCCAGTGCTTCTGCGCGGCCGTCGCGACCGCCGACTTCACGTTGAGCTCGATCACGTCGCCGTCGCCGGGGCAGTTGCGCCCGCCGTAGGACTGGCCGCTGGAGTCGACGAGCCGCTTCCAGTCCGGCTGGTTGTTCCAGGTGGTGGACTTGGAGATGGTGCCGGTTTCCCAGACCTGGATGTCACCGGACTTGCAGCTCCAGGAGCCCGCCGACTTCTGCTTGATGCGCAGGGTGGACTCGATGATCTGCTTGTCCCAGTAGTCCTTCATGCCGACCTGGAAGAAGGTCTTGGCGCAGATCACGGCGTTGCCGTTGGCGGCGTCCTTGGCGCAGCCGACTCGGGCGTCCTTGCTGAGCGTGCCGCCGTTCCAGTAGTTCGTGTTCGGCGAGGACGGGAACGCGTTGTGCTTGTACGCGATCGTCCACGCCTGCTTCCAGGCGTCCCAGGTCGGGTCGATCACGACCGGGTACGTGGTCCCGGGCGCCTTGAGCAGGTTCTGGTCCGGCGTCAGGGTGAGCGTGGTGCCGCTGAGCCGGACCCCTAGGTCGGCCTGCTTCGCACCGGTGGTGACGCCCTCGACCGGCGCCGGGAGCGCGTCGGCCGGGGCGGATCCGGCGGCGGCCGCGGGCCCAGCGGCGGCCGCGGGGACCGCTGGGGCCGCTGGGGCCGCGGCCGAGCGCAGGGACTTGGCGGCGGGCGCCGGTGACGCCGCTGCGTTGACCGCGGCCTCGGCCTTCTGTCCGCCCGCGTCCCACATCTGCGGCTTCGCCGAGCCGAACACGGTCTGTCCGGCCGGGTCCACGGCCCGCAGCTGCCCGTCGGCCTCGGCACGTACGGTCAGCCCCTTGGCCTTCAGGCCGAAAGAGAGGGAGGCGAGGGCCGGATTGGCGGCGGCCTCGCGGGTCTTGACGACGAGCGCGTGCGAGAAACTGTCGACCGTCGCGCTCACCCGCAGGTCCACCCCGGGCAGGACCTCGGGGTAGACCGCGCTGCTGCCGTCGAGGCGGGGCTCGGGCAGCGGCGCAGGCCAGCTCAGGGCGACGTCGCGGCCGTTTTCCGTCATCACGGCGAGCGGGGTGTCGCCGCCCCCTGAGAACGTCAGCCCTATCGCGGTGGCCTTCGGGGCGAGGCGCCCGTCTGCTCCTTTGTGCAGGGTCGTGTCGACGGGAATGAGCTTTCCGCCCTGGCGGACCCGCACGGGCACCAGCGCTCGCTCTGCCGTTTTCGTGCCGTTCGGATTGGCCCACACCTCGTCGGTCTCGGTGCGCAGGCCGACGATTTCGACCGGCTTTCCGGTCCGCTTCGCCTCGGCGGCCGCCTTCTCGGCCTCGTCGGCGGGCGCCGACCGCCCGGCGGCCGGGCCGGCGCCGGTCGCCGCGGCGGCCAGGGGCGCGGTCCCTATCAGGCTTGCGGTCAGGGCCAGGGCGGTGACCAGCACCGACGCCCGCAAGCGGGGCTGGCCGGTGGCGCGGAGCCGCGCCAGGGGTGGTCTCACGGAGGTTCCTCGTAGTCGATCCGGGCGCTCAGGAGGCCTTCCCGCGCACGGATGGCTTGATCAGTCCGGGCGAGCTTCTCATGACCTGGGACTCCCCCGAAATAAACGGAATAGGAAATTCCTATTCCGGCCGCTTTCTGTCCGACTTTGCCTCACCTTGACGCGTGATTTGCGGTGCTCAATTCCCGGCTGGGAGGCGGCAGGAAATGTGGCGCAGCACTCGCTGTTACGGTCTTGGATCAACCTTCGAATAGCGTGTACTTTTGTGCATGCGCGACCTATGACGGAACCCAATTTGCGAAATCGAAATTGGTACGCTAGGGGCGGAAAGCGCAGACGCGCACTGGGCTGGTCGGTACCGGCCCTGTCCGTCGCCCTGTGTGTTACCGGGCTCGCCTCGCCACCGGCGTCCGCGGCCTCCAAGACCACCCCGCCCGCACTGCAGAAGCTGACCAAGGTCGGCGGCAAGCCGGTCACCGGCAAGCCCGCCCCCACGCCCGGCGAGTCCCAGCGCAACAAGTGGACCGCTCCGCCCAGGGTGGCCTGGCCCGCGGCGGGTTCGGCCGAGGTCCGGCTCCCCGCCCCGGCCTCGGCACCCGCCGACGGCCGCTCCCGGCTGCTCTCCGCCCCTGCGGCGGGCGGCCCCGCCGCCCCGCAGACCGGCTCGGCCAAAGCCGGGACGCTGCCGGTGCGGATCGCCGCACCGCCGCAGGCCCGTAACGCCGCGCAGGCCCTCGGCGCCCCGCAGGCGCTCGCCGCCCCTTCCGCGGGCGGCGCCGCCCCGGCAGCCGGTGCCCCGGTCAGCGTCAGGGTCGACCTGCACGACCAGTCCAGGGCCAGGAAGGCGGGAGTCCCCGGCGGGCTCCTGATGGCCGTCACGCGGACCGACAGCCGCGCCGGCGACGCGCCGGTGTCGGTCGAGCTCGACTACAACGCCTTCAAGAACGCGTACGGCGGCAGTTGGGGTTCCCGGCTCCGCTTCACAGCGCTGCCCGCCTGTGCGCTGACGACGCCCGAGCGGCCCGAGTGCCGCACGGTCACCCCCGTCAGCACGAGGAACGACGCGAGTACGGGCACGCTCACGGCCACCGTCGACACCGCGGCACAGCCCGGCTCCGCCCCCGCGACCGGCTCGTTCGCCACCAAGGGTGTCCGCTCCTCCACGCCCATGATGCTGGCCTCGGCCGCCGCGGCCGCCCCGATGGTGCTGGCGGCCGCACCCAGCGCCGACGGCGCCAACGGCACTTTCAAAGCCACCTCGTTGAACCCCTCCGGCTCCTGGCAGGCGGGCGGCTCGGCCGGTGACTTCTCCTGGTCCTACCCGCTCGAAGTGCCGGCCTCGCTGGGCGGCCCGAGCCCGTCCCTGGCCCTCGGGTACTCCAGCGCGCAGATCGACGGCCGCACCTCGGCGTCCTCGCAGCAGACCTCCTGGGTCGGCGACGGCTGGGACCTCGGGTCCAACTTCATCGAGCGCTCCTTCATCCCCTGCAGCCAGGACAAGAAGGAGGGCACTGGGTTCAACAACCCCAAGGACGACACGGGCGACCTCTGCCACGCCGTCTCCACCGTCACCATGTCCCTCAACGGCGGCTCCACGCAGCTCGTCCGGGACGACAGGACCGGCGTCTGGCGCCCCTCCGACGACGACGGCTCCCGCGTTGAGCTGCTCACCGGCGCCGACAACGGGGACAAGAAGGGCGAGCACTGGCGGGTCACGACCCCGCAGGGCGTCCAGTTCCACTTCGGCCTGAACAAGGTGCCGGGCTGGAGCACGGGCAAGCCCCTCACCAACTCCGCCCTCCTCGTGCCGGTCTACGGCAACCACCCGGGCGAGGACTGCTTCAAGGCCGGCGACTTCGCGAACTCGGTCTGCGACCAGGCCTACCGCTGGAACCTGGACTACGTGGTGGACCCGCGCGGCAACGCCATGACCTACTGGTACGAGAAGGAGGTCAACCACTACGGGTCGAACTACAAGATCGCCGGCGGTTCCACCAACCGCGCCTACGACCGCGGGGGCTGGCTCGACCACATCTCCTACGGGCTGCGCAAGGACAACCTCTTCGCCAACGCCCCGGCCCAGGTGCAGTTCACCGTCGCCGAGCGCTGCCTGAAGACGAAGGACTTCGACTGTGCGGAGGCCAAGCTCAAGCCCGAGGTGGACTGGAACATCGCCAAGATGTGGCCCGACACCCCAGGCGACCAGCTGTGCGCGGCCAAGGAGGAGTGCAAGGCCCGCTTCACGCCGACGTTCTTCACCCGCAAGCGGCTGACCGAGATCACCACCGAGGTCTGGAACGGCACCGCGCACCAGCCCGTCGACACCTGGAAGCTCACGCAGGACTTCCCGCAGACCGGTGACGGCACCGACTACCCGCTGTGGCTCGCCGCCGTCCAGCACACCGGCAAGAACGGCAAGGAGATCGGCCTCCCGCCGGTGGCCTTCCGGGGCAGGCAGCTGCCCAACCGCGTCGACGGCATGGACGACGGCAAGCCGCCGTACCTGCGCTACCGCATCGAGGCCATCGACACCGAGACCGGCTCCACGGTCAACGTGCACTACCGCGCCCCGGAGTGCCGGGCCGCCAACCCGAGGGTGATCCCCGCCTCCCACGAGTCGAACACCCTGCGCTGCTACCCGGTCATCAGCGAGATACCGGACCCGAACGACCCCAAGCGCGAGAAGAAGCTCTACGTCACGGACTGGTTCCACAAACACGTCGTCGACCAGGTGCAGGAGGAGGACCGCAACGGCAACTCCCCGACGCGGGTCACCGAGTACCAGTACCTGGGCACGCCGGCGTGGGCGTACGACGACGAGACCGAGACGATGCGCCCCCACACGCGCACGTGGTCGCAGTGGCGCGGCTACGAACGCGTGCGGACGCTGATCGGCGCGGCGCCGGACAAGCGGTCCCTGACCGAGACGCTGTTCTTCCGCGGCCTCGACGGCGACCGGGCCGCCCCCTCGGGCGGCAAGCGCTCGGTGAAGGTCAAGGACTCCGAGGGCGTCGAGATGGCGGACCACCGCCTCTTCGCCGGCCAGACCCGCGAGGTCCTGGCCTTCAACGGCGAGGGGGGCGCCCTGGAGGCGGCGACCACCTACACCCCGTGGCTGCACGGCCCGACGGCCACCCGCCTGCGTGAGGGCATCGAGCCGCTGCAGTCCTTCGTCCGGGGCACCACCCACGTCGCCTCCCGCACGCTGCTCTCCGAGGGGCGGGGCTGGCGGCGCACCGCGCAGGAGACCACCCTCGACGGGCGGGGCATACCGCAGACCGTCTCCGACCTCGGTGACGTCGCCGATTCGAAGGACGACAGCTGCACCCGCTACGAGTACGAGTCCGACGAATCCCTGTGGATCATCGGCCGGGAGAAGCGGATCGAGACGGTCGGCAAGGCATGTGACGCCAAGGACGTGAAGCGTCCCGACGACGTCATCTCCGACGCCCGCCTCTCCTACGACGCCGTCGGCAACGTGGTCCGCTCCGAGTCGCTGTCCGGCTACGCGAACGGCCAGCCGCAGTACACCACGGACGGCTCGCTCACCTTCGACTCCTACGGACGTCCCAAGACCACGACCGACGTGTTCGGCAAGGTCACCAAGATCGACTACACCCCGGCCTCGGGGCAGATCGTCACCAAGGTCGTCACCACCAACCCCCTCGGCCACACCGACACCACCGAGACCGACCTCGGCCGCGGGTCGATCCTGGCCAAGCAGGACGCCAACGGCCGCCGCAGCGTCATGCGGTACGACGCCCTCGGCCGCCTCGCCAAGGCCTGGTCCCCGGACCGCGATCCCGACACCAAGTCCCCGGACGCCGAGTTCACCTACGACGTCCGCCCGGACGCGCCCGTCGTCATCACGACCAAGTCACTCGTCGACGACGGCAGCTACCGCAGCAGCTACGAGATCTTCGACAGCAGCCTGCGCATCCGCCAGACCCAGCTGGAAGCCCTCGGCGGCGGCCGGCTGATCGCCGACACCTTCTACAACAGCCTCGGCCAGGTGTGGAAGTCCAACGGCGCCTACTACACCGGCGGCACCGCCTCCGGCGAGCAGTGGGCCCCCAAGGACAACGAGGTGCCCTCCTCCACCGTCACCGAGTACGACGGCAGCGGCCGGTCCACCGCGCAGATCTCCCGCAAGTTCGGTGAGGAGACCTCGCGCACGACCACCGCCTACGGCGGCGACAGCATCACCGTCGATCCGCCGACCGGCGAGACGCCGACCCAGGCGTTCCTCGACGGCCAGGGCCGCAAGACCGAGCTGCGCTACTTCCGCTCGGACTCGCCGACCGGCGCGTACGACGCGACCCGCTATGGCTACGACCGGCGCGGCCAGCTCGAAACCGTGGTCAACGCGGCCGGGGACACCTGGTCCTTCGGGTACGACATCCGCGGCCGCCAGACGAAGGTCTCCGACCCGGAGAAGGGAACCACCTCCAAGGTCTTCGGCAAGGGCGACCGCCTGGAGTCGGTGACCGACCAGCGGGGCAAGACCGTGGCGTTCGCCTACGACGCCCTCGGCCGTGTCACCGGGACCCACGAGGGCTCGCTGTCCGGTGCCAAGCTCAGCGAGATCGCCTACGACACCCTGCCGGGCGCCGTCGGCCTCCCGGTCTCCTCCACCCGCTACGTGGGCGGGAACGCGTACACCCACGCGATCACCGGCTACGACCAGGGCTACCGGCCCACCGGATCCACGGTGACCATCCCGAAGTCGGAGGGTGCGCTCGCCGGCACGTACGCCTTCTCCACCGGCTACCGGCCCAACACGGGCCTGACCGCGTGGACGCAGCAGCCTGCGGTCGGCGGCCTGCCCGCCGAGCGCGTGACCATGACCTACAACCACTTCGAACTGCCCACCGTCATGGGTGTGGCGGGCAAGACGTTCGTGGGCAAGGTCGACTACTCGCCGATGGGTGACGTGCTGCGCACGGAGACCGGCGCCGCCGGCTCCCAGCTGTTCACGACCAATTTCTACGACGAGCAGACCCGGCGTCTGACCCGCACCGTCAACGACCGGGAGAAGGCACCGGGCCGGATCAACGACACCTCGTACGAGTACGACGCCGTCGGCAACATCCTCAAGGTCAACGACCAGGAGGGCGCGGCCGCCACCGGTACGACGGACACGCAGTGCTTCGCCTACGACTACATGCGCCGCATGAGCGAGGCGTGGACGGCGAGCGACGACTGCGCCGCCAAGCCGAACGCCACCGGCCCCGGCTCCGCGCCGAAGGTCGGCGGACCGGCCCCGTACTGGACCTCGTACTCCTTCGACACGGCCGGCAACCGCACCAAGGAGGTCCAGCACTCCCCCACCGGCGACCTCACCAAGGACGTCGTCCGCTCCTACGGCTACGGCACCCCGGGCAAGCCCGGCGCCAACCGCCTCCAGCGGGTCGAGACCACGGGCCCCGGCGGCACCCGCAGCGACTCGTTCGCCTACGACGAGGTCGGCAATACCAAGACCCGCACCGTCCAGGGCAACACCCAGCAGATGGAGTGGGACGTCGAGGGGCACCTCGCCAAGGTGACCGAGGGCGCCAAGACGACCGAGTTCCTCTACGACGCCAACGGCAACCGCCTCATCAAGCGCGACCCGGCCGGGACGACGCTGTACCTGCCCGGCACCGAGGTCAGGCTGAAGCCGAACGGCGCGACGGAGGCGACGCGCTACTACGCCCACACGGCCGGCCCGACGATGGTGAAGACCGCCAAGGACGGCGCGGTCACCACCTCCTACCTGCTCGCCGACAACAACGGCACGGCCACCACGGCCGTCGACGCGGCCACCCAGGCCGTCACGCGCCGCAAGTTCACCCCCTTCGGTGACGCGCGGGGCACCGCCCCGGCGGTCTGGCCCGGTAAGAAGGCCTTCGTCGGCGGTGAGACGGACGAGTCCACCGGTCTGGTGCACCTGGGAGCACGGGAGTACGACCCGGCCACCGGGCGGTTCCTGTCCGTCGACCCGATCGTCGACTACAACGAGGCCAATCAGCAGAACCCGTACGCCTACGCCAACAACTCGCCCGTGACGTTCTCGGACCCCTCCGGCCAGGCCATCGCGCCGCCGGTGATGCCGATCAAGGACTTCACCGACGCCGAAGTGGCCTGGGCGAACTGGGCGAACGGCCGAAGCGCCCTCGACGTGGCGCTGGACGTGGCCATCGGCATCCTCAAGGACGCCTCCGGCTACAACGACATCAAGGCCTGCCTCGGCGGTGACTGGGGGGCCTGCGCCGGCCTCGCCTTCGAGGCGGCCCTGCCCTTCGCGGGCAAGGCCAAGCGCATCCTGAAGGCCCTGGACCGGGCCTGGGACGCCTTCAACAGCTGGATGGGCAAGCTGAAGCTCGCGCGGGACATCCTCGCGCGCGTCGAGCGCTACCAGCAGGCCATGGCCAAGTACGCCGAGGACCTGGCCGAATGGAAACGCCAGATCGAGGAAGCGGCCGAGCGGGCCAGGAAGCTGGAGGAGGAGGCGGCGGCGGCCCGCAGAGCCGCACAGGAACGCGCAGCGGCGGCGGCCCGCAAGGCCGAGGAGGCCAAGGCCACCGCGGCCCGGCAGGCCAGGGAGGCGGCGGCCCGGGCCAAGAAGGCCGACCGGCACGGCAAGTCCTCCAAGTCGGCCGAGCCGAAGAAGGCCGCGAAGAACGACGGCGGCGACGGCGGAGGCGGCGGCTGTAAGGTCCGCAACAGCTTCACGCCCGGCACCGAGGTCGTGATGGCCGACGGTTCCGCCAAGCCCATCGAGGACGTGGAGATCGGTGAGGAGGTCCTCACCACCGACCCCGGGACCGGGACCACCACCGCCGAACCCGTCTCCGCGCGGATCGTCGGCGAGGGCGAGAAGCACTTGGTCCGCATCACCGTCGACACCGACGGCGATGGGGGAACGGCCTCCGAGGTCATCACCGCCACCGACGGGCACCCCTTCTGGGTGCCGGAGCAGCGCCGCTGGGTCGACGCCGGCGACCTGTCGGCCGGCCAGTGGCTCCAGACCTCCTCGGGAACGTGGGTGCAGGTCACCTCCGTGACGGCGTGGACGCAGGCACAGCGCGTCCACAACCTGACGGTCACCGACACGCACACCTACTACGTGCGCGCGGGCGCGGCCTCCGTTCTGGTCCACAACTGCGGCGCTCTCAAGAACGCCACGGACGACGACCTGCGGGCGGCGGCGCTGAAGGAGATCCCGCCGAAGAACGGCAAGCCGTTCCAGCGCGACTTCCACATGACCGAGGCCGGCCGGGCGCTGCAGAAGCACACCGACCCGGTGAAGCGCACCGCCGACCACGTCAAGAAGTACCTGCCGTTCCTCAACGGGGCCAACCGCCTCACGGACAAGCGGGCACTCAACGACGGGGCCGAGGTACTGCTGGACGAGATCCTGGGGAGTTCCACGACCACCAGGACCATCGAGAAGTCATCCGCCTTCTACGGTGGGCACGTCCTCGACATAATCGAGAAATCCACCGGTCGCGGCGCGCGATGGAGCCTGCGCGGCGGCGGCCTGCAATTCGAGGGATGGCTATGAGGGTTTTCACCGTGCAGGGACGGGAGTACGCCGCCCTCACCGTGCTCGGCAGCGACGACTTCGACGCCATGGAAGTGGTGGAGATGACCGACGCCGGACGCGGTGGACTCCTGCTGGAGTTCCGCATGGGCGAGGAGTCGGCCAAGCTGACCCACCTCGGTGCGGAGGTGGACATCCCGCTGCTCAGGGCCTGCCTGGAGATCTTCCGGGAGGACTTCCTGGAACCGAGGCGCGCCGCGGGCCTGCCGCTGCCGCCCTGGTAGCCCGTACGGCCTGAACCTCGTGGGAGAGCCCCGCCGGACACCTGTCCGGCGGGGCTCTCCGGCTCCGGCGGCTGCCGGCGCAGAGCACCCGTGGCCATGGCCTCGGCCTCGGCCTCGGCCAAATGCCAGGCCACCCGCCACCGCCGCAGCAGACCTGGCCCACAGCTGAAGAGGGAGCAAGCCCATCAGGATCCCCAGGTCGCAAAGGGTCCCACCGAAGTGAGCCAGAATGCCATCAGACGCCTGAGGTCGCTGGAGTCCTGGAGGAGAGGTGCGATCGGGCGCCGGGGCGCGTAGCGGGGGGCGTTCGTCCGATGCAGAGGTTGCCGATGCCGCGCATCAGCTCGTAGGGCTGCGTGGCGGGCTTGATGCTGCCGGACTCGGCCGCGGCGTCGAGCGGTAGGGCTGTCCCGCAATCCCCGGCGGGCGCACGACGCCGGCTACGGCATCTCGCTGCGTTGTCGCATCGCCCGAATACGCCCAGTATGAGGACGCCCCTCCGCCGTGCGATGCACCGCATCCGACGCCGTGCGCCGACCCACCGGGGATTGCGGGAAAGCCCTTCGGGTCCGGAAGTCGCGAGAAACGGGGCGGCGCAGCAAAGGAGGGGAAAATGGGGAAGATGCAGACGCCGGAGAGGCGGTCAGCCTCTCCGGCGTCTACTGTGGGCGGCTCGCCGGGACGTAGTCCCTGGGGGCCTGCGGGGATTTCAGCGAGCTCACTTACCGAGCTTCGCCTTCAGGTCCTGCTTGATCTGGTTCTTGATGACCTGCTTGTTGACCTTGTTCACGGTGCCGCCCTTGCCGGTGCCGTCACCGCCGACGGCCGTGGCGTCACCGAGGTTGGTGGCATCGGCACTGGCGTTACCGCCGGTGGCGTTGCCGGTGGTGATCACGCACTTGCCCTTGCAGTTGCCGACACCGGAGTTCGCGGCGCCACCGGTGGCCGTGCCGCCGACCGTGGTGTTCTCGGCGTTGGCGTCACCGCCGGTACCGATGCCGTCGGCGCTGTCGCCGTGGGCGAGGGTGACGGCCTGCTGCGGGACGGCGGCCGGGGCGGCCATCGCCGTCGCCGGAAGGGCGATACCGCCACCCACCAGCGCCAGGGAAGCTCCGGCCAGAACAACACGACGAGTCGAGAACAGCTTGCGCATGGGAATTCTCCATTCGGAATGAAAGAGGTTTGAAAACCGTCCCGCAGAACAGAGCTGGGATAATTTTCCGGCCCCACATTTTCCGGGAATTCCCCGGTGAGGACGTGCTTCAAATAAACCCTGCCGAGGGGCGTGCGTCACGCCACTCGAATACGTGACTGGACATACAGAACCGATCTTGGTACAAGCTGTCGCCAGGCCGGCGCAAGCCGTCCGAGCCGTCCGAGCCGTCCGGCGTCCGGCGTCCGGCGTCCGGCCGAGGCCTTCGGCTGTACACCCGCCCTCACTTTCCACCCCGGCCCGGCCGTTTCCCGGCGCTTCCCACCGACGGAGGGGTGGCCGTTGTGCAGCAGCACGGCTTGTGGGTCACCGGGCGGCCGACGATCGACACCTTCGCCCGTCGGGCGGGGCAGCGTTTGCGGCAGGCTGCGGTCGAGGGCGGCGAAGAGAGGCCGCCCGAAGGTGAGCCGCGCTTCGTCCCCGCACCGGTGCGGCGGCAGGAGGACCCCGCCCGGGCGGCGGCCGCCCTCGACTTCGCCGAGCGGCTGCCTCTGGGCTGCTGTGCGCTGGACCTCGATGGCCAGATCACCTTCATCAACGCGGCCGGCGCCGACCTGGTCGGCAGCGAAGCGTCGCAGCTCCGGGCAGGCGCCCCTGGGAGGTGCCGACCGCCTTCACGGCAGTGCGCCCACCCGATGTACGCCTGTTCTTCCGGCTCTCTCCGGACGAGCGCGGCATCAGCCTGCACATCTCCCCCGCCGAAACGGTGGCCTCCGACGCGGCCGACCACGCCGCCTTCGCCCGCGCCCCGGCTGCGGTGCCGGGTTCGCAGGTGGCACAGGAGCCGGTAGGAGCCCTGGGGCTCTACCACCTGACGCATCTGGCCGCCGCCCTTGCGGAGGCCGTCGGCGTCCTCGATGTGATGGAGCGGCTGGCCGATCAGATCGTTCCGGCACTCGGCCCGCAAGGCCTGGTCCTCATGTCGGTCGAGGAAGGGCGGCTGCGGATCGTCGGCCACCGCGGCCACCTGCCCGGCTTCATCGAAGGCCTCGACGGCGCGCCGCTGACGTCGGACGTCGGACGTCACCAACGCGAAGGTGCTCGCCACCGGTACCCCGGTCTTCCTCCCCAGCTACGAGAAGTTCCGCCGCGCCCCCCAAGGAACTCCGCACAACCGACCAGGCGGAACTCATCCGCATCCGGAGGCGGTCGCCGCGGCTGAGCTTGCTGAACTTGGTCTTCACGCCGGCCTTGACGGCGTTGACCTTGCCCGGGCGGTCCAGGTTCACGCTATCGCGATTCTGCACGCCGAAGCGGGTCGCCGGCTCAACGAGCTCTCGGTTCACGACCGGGAAGAGATCCTTGGAGGCGGCTGTGACGGCATCTCGGACACGGTCGGTCACAGCGCCGACGATCTGACCGGGGCTTGTCAGCGACTCGGTGGGACCAGGCAGGCGGGGGCCGGTGGCTGCCGGTCGTCCTTCAAGTCCGGCCGCTTCGATCTCCAGGGCGCGCAATCGGTCTTGGTTCTGGGAGGTGGCAAGTGCCTGCCGGAGGGCGGCGTCCGCTGCTTGGTGGGTGGCGAGGGCGTCGGCCATCGCTGCTGCCCTCCGGCCAGTGGTCCGTGGCTCTTGGCAGCCTCTCAGGCGACGGTCGTCGGAGTGTCGCGCAGGGTGACGTTGGCGTGGCTCTCCTGGAAGCTCTGATCGGAGACCAGGGTCAGCCGGGCCGTGGACTGGAATTCCGGAAGAGTGGTGGAGCCGCAGGACACCATCGTGGTCTTGAGCTTGGCGATGGTCACGGCGAGCCCTTCGTTGAGGTCGCCGGCGTAGGGGACGTAGCCGTCGACGCCCTCTTCGAAGATCAGGCCCTGGCCACCTTGTCCGTAGCGCTGCCAGTTGCGGGCGCGGTTCGAGCCCTCGCCCCAGTACTCCTTCACAAAGCCGTCCCGGGTGGGGAGCTTCGCGCCGGCCGCCTGGTCGAAGCGGGCGAAGTATCGCCCCATCATGACGAAGTCGGCTCCCATCGCCAGCGCCAGGGCCACGTGGTAGTCATGCACCAGCCCGCCGTCGGAGCAGATCGGCACGTACTCGCCGGTGCGATCACGGAAGGCGTCCCGGGCGGCGGCGACGTCCAGCACCGCGCTGGCCTGGCCGCGGCCGATGCCCTTCTGATCGCGGGTGATGCAGATGGAGCCGCCGCCCACGCCGACCTTGACGAAGTCCGCACCGGCCTCGGCGAGGAAGGTGAACGCATCGCCGTCGACCACGTTGCCGCCGCCGGTGGGGATCTCCGGGTAGTGCTTCTTCACCCAGGTCAGGGCTTGCGCCTGCCAGTCGCTGTAGCCGTCGGAGGAGTCGAAGCACAGGGCGTCGGCGCCCGCCTCCAGCAGGGCGGGAACGCGCTCTTGGTAGTCGTGGGTGTTGATGCCCGCGCCCACCCGCAGGCGCTTTGCGGTGTCCACGGCCTGGTTCGGGAAGCGCTTGTTGTCCGTGTAGTCGGACCGGAAGACCAGGTACTGCAGGTGGCCCTCGGCGTCGAGCACGGGAAAGCAGTCGAGTCGCTGGTCCCACAGCCGGGCGTTGGCTTCGGAGAGCGTGGTGTCAGCTGCGGCGTGAGGAAGGTCGGCGATGGCGGTCATCCGACCGCTCACCGGTCCGTCGAGGTCGTGGCGCTGGGGGTGGAAGTCGCGGGAGGTCACCAGGCCGAGCAGGCGGCCGGTGGCGCTGCCGTCGTGGGTGACCGCGGCGGTACTGTGACCGGTGCGTTGCATGACGGCGACCAGGTGGCTCAGGCTGTCGTCGGGGCGTACGTTGGTGTCGCTGGTGACGAATCCGGCCTTGAAGTTCTTCACTTGGCGGACGGCTGCGGCCTGGTCCTGGATCGACTGGTTGTGGTGCAGGAAGCTCAGACCGCCGTTGCGTGCGAGTGCGATGGCGAGTTCCGGTGTGCTGACAGCCTGCATGATCGCGGAGGTGAACGGGGAGCCGAGTTCGATCGCCGACGGCTCTCCGACGACGTGCCGCACCAGGGGCGTGCGCAGGTTGACCGTCGCGGGCGAGCAGTCGGTCCGGGTCCGGTTGGGCAAGAGCAGAAACTCGTTGAACGTCCTTGAGACCTCGGCGATGACCTGTGCCACTCGTTCCTCCTGACCCGTCGACCGGAACCCGACTGCCCGGCCGTGAAGGCCGCCCCCTGTCCCAAGACCCGGGCAGGCAGGTGCCGGCATGGCAGCTGCGGAGGTGCCACGAGCCGCGGCAAAACCCTGACCTGCCCGCGGTTCGAACCGGTGGCGGTCGTGACCTGGCACCCTATCGACTGCCCCGCCGCTGCGCGAATCTTGTCCTCTTGGGCGGTGATCGCCGGTTGCGAGTGACTCCTTCTGGTCCTCGGCGCGTGCCGCGAGGTACTCGGCCAGGTCGCGTCTGGCGTAGGCGACCCAGCGGATCGCGGTATGACGGTGCATGCCAGTCAGGTCGGCGAGGATCGGGCTGGGGAGATCGGCAGCAAGCGCGGCGAGGGCCGAGGTGCGGGCCGCGCGCACCGAGATCCCGTCTCGATTGAGCTTCTGCGTCATGGCGTGGGTCGCGATCGGCTTCCCCGGCACCGAGCCCGCGAACAGCAGCCGGGGACCCGGGGTGGCCTGGGCGAACAGAGCTCGTGAGCCGGGCAGGGGCTCTTCCGCCAGTTGCTGCAACAGCCCGGCCAGTCGCGGGGGCGGTAGGACCGGGTGTCGGCCGAGCATCAGGTGGGTGTGCTTGTCGCCGAGTTGCAGGTGGTCCGGCGTCAGGTTGCAGAGCCGCTCCGTGGACGGGCCGAAGAGCAGGGTGATCGCGCCGGCGGCTCGGACGTCCAGGGGCAGGTTTCGTCGGTGAGGCAGCGTTGGAGGAGGCTCCAGCGGTCTTCGTCGTCGAGCAGGGTCTGGGGTTCTTGTTGCGGGATGGAGGGGACGGTGAGCGCCGGGGCGGCGACGGGGCTCAGTGCGCGCTGGAGTGCGCCGAGTTCGTCTTCAAGCGCGGCCAGAAAGTTGTGGGTGGTGCCGCCGTCGGGCAGGACGGCGGACTGCCACGCCTCTTGGAGCGCGTTGGAGTTGGCAAGGATGTCCGAATCTGCTGGTTCAGGGTCGCCGGTCAGGCGGCCGGCTTCGGTCTCGGGGCCGACCCACAGTGGCAAGGGCTCGGAGGCTGCCGCTGGGAGGAGTTCGCTTTCGCGCAGCGCACCGATGCTCGGCGGCTCCGGGCTCGGCTTGGGCACGGCCGGGGCGGCGGCCACGGGCACCACGGGCCAGGAGCCGGCCGGGCCTCCTCCACGGTGGGTGGGGAGGCGACGGTCCCGGCCGGGGCCGACGGGATGGCCGACGCGGCCTCCGGGTGTCCGATGGGAGCCGGCGAAGGTGTTGCTTCACAGTCGGCCGGTCCAGCGGGGATGAATGTGGGTGCCGGGTCTTCGGCCGGGGGCGGAGCGGGGGGCGAGGGCGGGGGCGGGGGCGGACTGCGGCGCGATCGGCTGGTGTGCGACAGGTGCCGGCCGGTCGGCTGCGGCAGCCCGCCCGGCGGCTGCTGCCCGCTCCGCCTGCACGGCTGTGGCCGTGGTTTCCAGACGCTGATCGGGGCTGCGCTCGGTGGGGCTCGGCTTCGCCGAGCCAGAGCCGGCCCTTCGGGCCGGGGTCCTGCGCTTCGCTCCGGACGGTTCGGGATTCCCCTGCGCTCCACCCGAGCGGCCCGCTCCGCAGGCCTGAGTGACCCCGTTTCACGGGCTCCGGGCCTCCGGCCCCTTCGGGGTGTCCGCGCCTGATCCCACCCATACCGTTCCGGCTTCGTCTCCAGGGCCCAGCCCGCCAGGCAGGCTGGAGCTCTGTACGATTGCCGCCCCTGAGGCCTCTCACGCAAGCGGTGCCGTCAGGGGCCTGCCGCTAATCGGCAGGCCCCAATGCTGAGCTAGAGCGCGCTGATCAGTACGCGCCCCCCTCGGGTCACGTAGGCCCCCAACCCGTTCCGACACAGTTGTAGGTCTGCCGAGTGGACGTGTCGAAGTCACATAACTCGTATTCGACGAAGAGGTCTTCTTCGAAGCTCTTGTTCACCGTGGTCCAGCCTGCGGACGGGCCATAGTCGTTGTAGATCACACCCCGACGTATCGCTCCAGTGGACGTCCTGTGGTGCCATTTGATGGCGATCGGAATGTGATCGTCGTACTCATCCCTGAGCCAGAACACCTCCCCAGACCCCACGAAGCATCCGGTGCCGTCCCAGTCGCTGACAGCACAGCTTTCCGATGGCGGATTACCGGAAGTCGGGACAGCACGCTGCACACCGTCAGCCGCTGAGGCCGGCGCAGTCGCAACCCCTAGGGCGAGCACGGTCCCAAAGACCCCGCTCGCAAGAACTCGTCCGATGCGCACCGATTTCCTCCTACTCTCCACCCACTGAGGGCTCTCATCGCGGACGGTCAGGTCGGACCTCGCCAGCAGAACCAGCGTCTTGAGGTGAGGCCGACAGCGCACAGGCGTAGCCAAACGGTCCTGGTCCGACCCCGACCCGTGTGCTTCATTCCGTGGTCTAGCCAGGCTTTGAAAGGGGCATGGCACCCCGCTTCGGTGGGGCAGCCGCCCCTGCCACGCCACATTCCGCTGCTCAGCCCGACTCCCCCTGACACCGCTTTCACCGCACCAAACTGCCCTACCGGCACCCACATCAGCCTGAACAGCATGAACAAGCGCCACCTCCGGCTGACGGGCGCGGCGTAACGTGTGTCCAGATTGATGCGCCTCTTGGGCGTTCGGCTTGTAAAAAGGCGCACCCTCATCACCGAACGACTGACGCGCGCACGGTGCGGGCGTCGCAGACGGGAGGGTGAAACGTCCATGCAGTCGAAGAACAGGGGCGACTATGCGGAGCGTCGCGCCTCCGCGCGGTTACGGGCTCAGGTCGTGATGTACCGAGGTCATCGCACCCTGGGACGAGGACCGGTCAGGCTCACTCTTCCCGCGGCCACAGTGACGTTGGTCCTAGGCTGGGGGGATCCCCTGCACCTGTTCCCCAAGGCTCAGAGCGTTCCGGCGCAGCGGACGACTTGGCACGCCATGCTCGCCGGCCTGCGGACATCTCCGGTGAAGGGTGGCTACGAGGGCGTCGCGGAGGCCATCGAGGTGGAGTTCACTCCGCTCGGCGCCTACATGTTTCTGGGGTTACCGCTGCACCACCTGGCCAACAGCCACGTACATCCGGATGAGGTCCTGGGAGCCGGCTGGTCGGCCAGGCTCACCGAGCAACTCGTTGCGGTGCCCCATTGGGAAGGGCGCTGGGCAGTTGTCGAGAACGCCCTGGAGCGGCGGATGGTGGATGCTCCCCCACCCTCGCCAGTCATGGCCGAGGCATGGAGCCTACTCCGCGCCTGCCACGGGCGCTTATCCGCCAAAGAACTGGCTGCCGCCACGGGCCGCGGTAACCGGCGGCTGCAGATACTCTTCCGCGAGCAGATCGGACTGCCACCGCAATCCGCGAGCCGGATCCTGCGGTTTCAACGAGCACTCACCCTGCCATCCGACGCCTGCCAATCGCTGGCTGACCGGGCGGCTCTGTGCGGCTACTACGACCAAGCGCACATGAACCATGACTTCCGTGACCTGGCCGGACTCACCCCCGCACAACTGTGCGCCCTCGTCGACCATGCCGCCTCCCGTGGCAAGGCTCCGGTCGATGGACGACTGCCCAACGTCTTCGACCACTAAAAGAGCGTTTTGTCCCGGCGGGGGTGTTTGGTAATTCGCGGGTTGGGGTCGCGCGAGGAGGCGTGTGAAGATCCGCTCGTGGAGTGCGATGTGT
>NZ_JBHJTK010000045.1:0-56137 GCF_042267665.1 Streptomyces sp. NPDC056224 | reverse complement strand
GGGCGGGCCCGGGGCCCCCCCCCCGCCGCCCCCCCCCCACTCGTCCCGCCCGGCATGGACCTGCTGAAGGCTGATGTCTTTGAGGAGCTCGGCCCGCTGCTCTCCGCGGAGGCCGCCGCGGAGGCCCCGGGCACCGGAGTGGACGCGGCCGACCTGGAACAAGCCGTCTGGGTCAGGCTGCTGGAGGGAGGCCCCCGCGAACCGGACCCCGACGTCCGGGCGCGCTGGCTGCGCCGGGCGGTGCGCGCGGAGGCCCGGCTCGCCCGGCGCCGCGCCCGCCGCGAGATCCCGTACGGCGCGACCCCCGCGGACGGGGCCGGCGAACCGGAGGGTGCGCTCCTGCACGGCGAGGCGAACCGGGCCCTCCGGTCGGCGGTCGCCCGATTGCCCGGACGCTGCCCGGAGCTGATGAAGGCACTTCTTTCGCCAAGAGACCTCACTTACCGTGAAATCGCAGGGGAGTTGGGTATCTCACAAGGAAGTTTGGGGCCCGTCCGTTCCCGTTGCCTGGGATGTCTGCGCAGAATGCTGACTGCAGAGGTTGCGGCTCCTGGCTTGCGGGGAAAGGAGCGGTAGACCAACGGGCAACCAGGTGAGCGGGAGGCATGCGCACATGGGCATGAGCGTGACCATTTCGGCGGCGGCTGCCGAGGACGCTGAGCAGATCTTCAAGCTGCAGTACCTGGCCTTCCAGCGGGAGGCCGAGCTGTACGGCAACTACCTCATCCAGCCGCTCACCCAGTCCCTGGACTCCCTCAAGGGCGAACTGGCGACGGACACCGTGCTGGTGGCCCGGCTCGGCGACGAGGTCGTCGGCGCCGTGCGCGGCAGCGTCGACGAGGACGGCACCGGGAAGATCGCCAAGCTGTGCGTCCACCCCCGGATGCAGGGACACGGTCTCGGCGCGCGCCTGCTGCGCGCCGTCGAGGTCGCCCTCGCGGGCGACAGCGCCACCATCCGCTTCCGCCTCCACACGGGGCACAAGAGCGAGTCCAACCTGCGGCTCTACCGCAAGGCCGGCTACACCCAGGTCGGCGGCCGCACGGCCTCCGACGGCGTCCGGCTGGTGATCCTGGAGAAGGAAGCCAAGGACACCGACTTCGCGGTCAGCGCCTGACCCGCGCCTGACCCTTCTCGCGCAGCCAGAGCATCCCGGTGATCGGCAGGATCACCGGGATGAACAGGTAGCCCATCCCGAAGTCCGACCACACGGTCGCGTCGGGGAAGGCGTCGGGGCGCACCAGGGTCCAGGTGCCCACCGTCAGGACGCCGGCCAGCTCGGCGGCGCAGCAGACGAGCGCCGCCCTGCGGGCCGTCTCCCCGCCGCGCACCAGCGAGTACGTGATGAACGCGTAGACCAGCGCGGCCACGGCGGACAGCGAGTACGCCAGCGGCGCCCGGTCGAACTCGGTGGAGATCTGGTAGGCCGATCGCGAGACCGCGCCCACCACCATCACCCCGTACAGCCACACCAGGAGCAGCCCCGGCCCGGAGACGAGCCGCCTGCGTCCGGCGGGAGTGGCGGTCGTCGTGTCAGGCACCGGCGGTTCCCCAGATGTCGTAGAGCCGTACTTCGAGGACGGCGAGGACGACCGCGCCCGCGGCGACCGTCACCGAGCCCCACTTGGTCCGCTCGCTCAGCGAGAGCATCCCGGCGGCCGGTACCGCCGCGAAGGCGCCCACCAGGTAGGCCACGAAGATCACCGTGCCCTCGTCCGGCTTCTCGCCGCGGGCCAGCATGACCAGGCCGATCACCAGCTGGGCCAGGACCGGTACGGTCACCACGGCCATGCCGATGAAGTGCCAGTCCTTGGTCGGCTGGTCCCGCCATGCGGCGTGGCCGCACCAGGCGGCGAGGGCGAGTGCGGCCACGCCTATGGCGACCGTCAGGGCGTCGAGCATGCAGCGAGGGTATTACGGTCCGAAAGACCCGATGCGCGCACCCTCCCTCCCCGCTCCCCTCCCTCCCCGCTCCCCTCCCTCCCCGCTCCCCTTCCTCCCCGCTCCCCTTCCTCCGCGGGGCCGCACGCGGTGCGTCGTGGTCTTGACCACAGCACGCACCTCCGCCGGACGGCGTGCGGACCGGTCGCATGGGACCTGCCGGGCGTGTCCGTGCAGGTCGGAGCGGTCGGCCGGACGCTCGGGGCGGACGGCCGGGCCGGCCCCTGACGTCCGGCATGCGGTCGGTTCGCGTCCGCTATCCGGACAGCTTTGATCGATGAAGCGACATGTCTGCTTTACTGGGGCCCATGACCACGACGAGCAGCCGCACCCTTGCGACCGAGGCGACGATGACGCCCGGTGCTCGTTGTATGTGTCGAATGCGCGCCTTCTGAGGGCCCCTTCCCCAGCCTCGCGCCCCGAAGCGAGAACGGCCGAGCCCGTCCATCCGCTGTGGACCGCTCCTGCCCCGCGCCGCGCCGAGACCGCTGATTCATCCGGTTTCGACCCGTATCGCGCCCCCAGACATTTGCCTTTGCCCCGTGCCGGCACCGCTTTGCCGTGCACTCGACAGCGACGGAAATCCTGTGATCACCACATCGGGCCTCACGAAGGTCTACCAGTCCCGTGGCCGCGAGGTCACCGCCCTGGACGGCGTGGACCTCCACGTCCGCGAGGGCGAGGTCTACGGAGTCATCGGCCAGAGCGGCGCCGGCAAGTCCTCCCTGATCCGCTGCGTGAACCTGCTGGAGCGCCCCACCGCCGGCACCGTGAGCGTCGACGGCGTCGACCTCACCGCGCTGGCGGGCCGCGGCCGCCGCGCCGGCAAGGAGCTCCGCGAGGCCCGCAGCCGCATCGGCATGGTCTTCCAGCACTTCAACCTGCTGTCCTCGCGCACCGTGCAGGGCAACATCGAGCTGCCCCTGGAGATCCTCGGCGTCTCCGGCCGCGAGCGCTCCCGCAAGGCCCTGGAACTCCTCGACCTGGTCGGCCTCGCCGACAAGGCCAAGGCCTACCCCACCCAGCTCTCCGGCGGCCAGAAGCAGCGCGTCGGCATCGCCCGCGCCCTGGCCGGCGATCCCAAGGTGCTGCTGTCCGACGAGGCCACCAGCGCGCTGGACCCCGAGACCACCCGCTCCATCCTCCAGTTGCTGCGCGACCTTAACCAGCAGCTCGGCCTCACCGTGCTGCTCATCACGCACGAGATGGACGTGGTCAAGTCGGTCTGCGACTCGGCCGCCCTGATGAAGCGGGGCCGGATCGTCGAGTCCGGCACCGTCGCCGAACTGCTCGCCACCCCCGGCTCCGAGCTCGCCGGCGAACTCTTCCCCGTCACCGGCGCCGCCACCGGCCCCGACCGCACCGTCGTCGACGTCACCTTCCACGGTGACGCCGCCGCCCAGCCGGTCATCTCGCAGCTCTCGCGCACGTACAACATCGACATCTCGATCCTCGGCGCCGCGATGGACACCGTCGCGGGCCGCCAGATCGGCCGCATGCGCATCGAACTGCCCGGCCGCTACGAGGACAACGTCGTACCCGTGGGCTTCCTGCGCGAGCAGGGCCTCCAGGTCGACGTCGTCGACGGGACCGACGGGGTCGGCGCGACGGACGAGATGGACGACGAACTGGCCGCGCTGGTCAAGGATGGTGCGAAGTGACCTGGTCCGAAATGCAGCCCCTGCTCACCCAGGGCACCTACGACACCCTCTACATGGTGCTGTGGTCGACCCTGGTGACCGTCCTGGGCGGACTGCCGATCGGCATCCTGCTGGTCCTCACCGACAAGGGCGGCCTCCTCCAGAACCGGCCGCTCAACAAGGTCCTCGGCGTGATCGTGAACGTCGGCCGCTCACTGCCGTTCATCATCCTGCTGATCTTCCTGATCCCGGTCACCACCGCCGTCGTGGGCACCTTCATCGGCCCGACCGCCATGATCGTCCCGCTCGCCATCGGCGCCGTCCCCTTCTTCGCCCGGCTCGTCGAGACCGCCGTCCGCGAGGTGGACCACGGCCTGATCGAGGCCGTCGAGTCCATGGGCGGCGGCATCCCCACCCTCGTCGGCAAGGTGCTCCTCCCGCAGGCCCTGCCGTCCCTGGTCGCCGCGGTCACGACCACCGTCATCACGCTGGTCGGCTACTCCGCCATGGCCGGCGCGGTCGGCGGCGAAGGCCTCGGATCCAAGGCCATCACCTACGGCTTCCAGCGCTTCGAGACCGGCTTCATGGTCGCCACCGTCGTCGTCCTGGTCGCCATCGTCACGGTGATCCAGCTCCTCGGCGACGGCGTGGTGCGCCTCCTGGCCCGCCGCGGCCGGACCGCCTGAACAGCCCTCGGGCCGACCAGACCTCCCCCCTCAAGAAAGCCCGCACTTGTCGTGCTTGGGCCACCACCGTTACATGCAAGAAAGGCACTCTTCGTGCGTAAGAACGTCAAGCTCACCGCCCTCGCCGCCACCGCCACCGCGCTCGCCCTCGGCCTCACCGCCTGCGGCAGCTCCTCGGACCCGTCCTCCGCCAAGGCCGACGGCGGCAAGAGCGACGAGAGCAAGCCCCTGGTCATCGCGGCCTCCCCGAGCCCGCACGCCGACATCCTCAACTTCGTCAAGGACGAGCTCGCCGCCAAGGAAGGCCTCAAGCTGGAGGTCAAGGAGTTCACGGACTACGTCCTGCCGAACACCGCCACCCAGCAGGGCCAGGTCGACGGCAACTACTTCCAGCACAAGCCGTACCTCGACGACTTCAACAAGAAGAACAAGACGACCATCGTGCCCGTCGTCAACGTGCACCTGGAGCCCCTCGGCCTCTACTCCAAGAAGGCCAAGGCCATAGGCGACATCAAGGCCGGCCAGACCGTCGCCGTCCCCAACGACACGACCAACGAGGGCCGCGCGCTCCAGCTGCTCGCCGCGAACAACCTGATCACCCTCAAGGAGGGCGTCGGCACCAGCGCCAAGCTGTCCGACATCACCGACAAGAAGGGCCTGGAGTTCAAGGAGCTGGAGGCCGCCACGGTCCCGCGCGCCCTGAACGACGTGGACGCCGCCGTCATCAACGGCAACTACGCGATCGAGGCCGGCCTCTCGCCCGCCAAGGACGCGCTGATCGCGGAGAAGGCCGAGGGCAACCCGTACGCCAACTTCCTCGCGGTCAAGGACGGCAACCAGAACGACCCGCGGATCCAGAAGCTCGCCAAGCTCCTGAACTCCGACGAGGTCAAGAAGTTCATCGAGGAGAAGTACCAGGGCTCGGTCGTCCCGGCCTTCACCCCCCCGGCCTCCTGAGCCTCCGACCGGATCCGGCCACACCTTTCGGCCACCCCTTCCGGTCAGGCATTTCGGCCCCGCACGCCCCTGTCGGCGCGCGGGGCCGAGCGCTGCCCGCCCGCGGGCAACCCGGCCCTGCACATCCCCCGGTCGATGCTGCATGCTGTGGCCTACGACCCGCACAAACGGTCCCGCACCACGGTCTCAGGCATGGAGCTGCGCATGACTACCACCTTCCCGGACGTCACCATCAGCACGGACCGGCTGGTGCTGCGCCCCTTCGAGGAGGAGGACGTCACCGCGCTCACCGAGATGATGAACGACGAGAACGTCACGGCCTGGACGACCGTCCCGCACCCCTACACCCAGGCCGACGCGCACGGCTGGGCCACCCGGCAGTCCCACGCCGAACGCACCGAGGGCCGCGGCCTCGTCCTCGCCGTCACCGAGTTCCTCACCCACCGCCTCGTCGGCATCGTCCACCTCCAGAACACCAACTGGCGCACCCGCTCCACCGAGGTCGGCTACGTCACCGCCCCCTGGGCCCGGGGCGAGGGCTACGCCAGCGAGTCCGTGCTCGCCGTCGCCCAGTGGCTCTTCCGCGAGCAGGGCTTCGAACGCCTCGAACTGCGTACCCCCGCCGACAACACCGCCTCCCAGCAAGTGGCCCAGAAGATCGGCTGCATCAGCGAGGGCGTCCTGCGCAACGCGTGGATAGTGCGCACGCAGACGGCCGACGGCGGCTGGAGCGACACCCGCACCGACCTCATCGTCTGGAGCCTGGTCCCCGAGGACCTCGACGACGCGGAGGCGTACGGCGACTACGCGGACTACGGCGGCTACCGCGAGGGGTACGACGCCTACACGGCGGACACCGCCCGCGGGCAGCGGGCCGACGTCGCCGGCCACCCCGTCGGCGCCGACTGGAAGTGAACCGATGACCAGGTAGTCTCACCGTGCCCGAACCCGACAAACTGCGCCTCCCCCCACTCCAGGAGACTGACGACGATGGCCGACCGGGTCACGGTGATCGGCTGGGACGGCTCGCCCCTGACCGCGGCGGCCCGGTCCGCGCTCTCCGCCGCCACCCTCGTGGCCGGCGCGGCCCACCACCTCGCCCTCCCCGAGGTCCCGCCCACGGCCGAACGCATCCGCCTCGGCAGCCTCGGACTCGCCGCCCGCCGCATCGCCGGCCACCGCGGCACCGCCGTCGTCTTCGCCGACGGCGACCCCGGCTTCTTCGGCGTCGTACGCACCCTGCGCGCTCCCGAGCACGGCCTGGAGGTCGAGGTCGTCCCGGCCGTCTCCTCCGTCGCCGCCGCCTTCGCCCGCGCCGGCATGCCCTGGGACGACGCCCAGGTGGTCGTCGCCCACCCCCGCACCCTGCGCCGCGCCGTCAACGTCATCCGCGCCCACGGCAAGGTCGCCGTCCTCACCTCGCCCGGCGCCGGCCCCGCCGAACTCGCGCTGCTCCTCGACGGAGTCCACCGCACCTTCGTGATCTGCGAGGAACTCGGCACGGACAAGGAGCAGGTGAGCGTCCTCACCTCCGACCGGGCCGCCGACCACACCTGGCGCGACCCGAACGTCGTCATCGTCATCGGCGGCGGACAGGCCCTGGCCGCCGAACAGGCCTGGCTGCTCGGCCAGAGCCCCGCCCAGTCCCAGTCCGCCGGACGCGGCTGGGCCAGGCCCCAGGCCGACACGGGAGAAGGGGAGTCGGCCCAGCTGCGCGCCGCCCAGCTCGCCCGGCTCGGCCCCCGCACCGGCGACCTCGTCTGGGACATCGGCGCCGGTTCCGGGGGCGTCGCCGTGGACGCCGCCGTGCTCGGCGCCGCCGTCATCGCCGTGGACGCCGACCCGGACGCCTGTGAACGCATAACGGCCGCGGCCCGCAAGCGGGGCGTACAGCTCCAGGTCGTCGCCGGGCGCGCACCCCACGTCCTGGAGAACCTGCCCGAACCCGACGTCGTACGCGTCGGCGGCGGGGGAGCCCGGGTCGTCGCGGCCGTCGCCGACCGCCGCCCCGAACGGATCGTCAGCCACGCCTCGACGCGCGACGAAGCGGAGGCCATCGGCCGCACGCTCACCGAACACGGGTACGCGGTGGAGTGCGCGCTGCTGCAGTCCGTGGGCCTGGACACCCGCACCTGGGCCGAACAGGAGCGTTCGGTCGTCTTCCTCCTGGCAGCCGAACGCCCCGTGACCCGCTGAGGCGAGGGCCGGGGTAGGCTGGCCGATCGTCGTACCGCCCAGGACGATCCGGGCATCACGGCACCGGTCGACGCGCGACGTGGCGCAGTCCACAGTGGACCGTGGCGGTTATGGCCGCCACGGTGGCTAACGGGCGCGACAATGCTTAGTGGTTGTCGCGCAGGCGCACGTGAGGCGCTGGCGCCGCACGGCAACTCCGCACGGCGGGCTCGTGGCCGACCGGGCGATCGAAGAGGCAACACGATGGGCGAGGGGTACGCATGACTGACACCGGCCAGGTCCCGGGCGAGGGTCACCCGGACAACGCGGGCATGGTGGATCAGCAGGGCATCCCCGCTCAGGTCCAGCTGCCGCCGGTTCCCGCGGGCTACGCCTTCCAGGACCTCGTGGACGACCCGGCCGGGCCCGAGGACGAGGAACTGCTGCTGATGCCGAGCGGCCAGGGCGCGTGGAGCGACCCGCAGGTCGTCCCGTCGGCCCCCGCCTTCCCGGTCGAGAACGCGCCGGGCGAGGCGCAGGCGTACGGCGACGTGCCGTACGGCGCCGACCCTTCGTACCCCGGGGCTCCGGTGGCGTACGCGGAGCCCGCCGCGTACCCCGAGTACCCGTCCTACGGTGCCGACGCCCACGAGGCGGGCGGCCGCGATTCCGGCGCGCTCGACCTCGGCGGACTCGTCGCGCCTCCCCAGGACTCCGTCCGGGGGTACCCCCAGCCCGCTGCCCCCGCCCCTGCCGCCGCCCAGGCGGCTCCGGTCCGGCGGCCGCTGCACATGGGCCCGCCGATGCCCGAGGCCAACGGCGGAGTCGTACGGTCCCTCGCGGACCGCGGTCCGGCCGCCACGCCCGCTGCTCCGGCCGCCGCGGCTCCGGTCCCCCAGGCGGGGCCGCCGGCCACGGGCCTCGAATACCTGGACGTCCCGCGCGCCGAGGCCGCCGTCCCCGCGCCGCACTTCGGCGAGATCCCCCCGCAGGCCGGCGAGCCGTGGACCCCGGAGCCCGCGCCGGCGCCGGTGTCCGCCCCCGAGCCGGCGGCGGAGACCGTCCCCGAGCCTGCGGCGGAGACCGTCCCGGCGCCCGTGGCTCCCGAGCCCGGGCCCGTGCCCGCCCCGGAGCCGGCCGCCGAGGCTGCTCCTGAGCCGCAGCCCGAGCCGGTCGCCGTCGAGGCCGCCCCGGAGTCGGCGCCCGAGCCCGTACCGGCCCCCGTCGAGGTCGAGGCCGTCGCTCCTGAGCCGCAGCCGCAGTCTGAGCCGCAGCCGGAGGCCGTACCCGCCCCCGCCGAAGTGGTGACCCAGGCGCCGGAGCCCGAGCCCGCCGTGGAGCCCGAGCCGCAGCCCGTGCCCGAGCAGGCCGCTCCCGCAGCGGTCGAGCCGGTCGTCGAGCCCGTGCCCGAGCCCGTCACGGCCGGGCCCGTCACGGCCGGGCCCGAGCAGGCCGCCACGGAGCCGATCGCCACGGAGCCCGTACCGGCCGAGCCCCAGCCGGTCGCCACGGAGCCGGTCGCGCCCCAGCCGGTCGAGCCCCAGCCGGTCGCCGCCGAGCCCGTACCGGCCGAGCCCGTACCGGCCGAGCCCGTACCGGCCGAACCCCAGCCGGTCGCCGTCGAGCCCGCTCAGGCGGAGCCGGAGCCCGTCCCCGCCGAGGCGGAGCCGGTGGCGGCCGAGCCCGAGCCGGTGGCCGCCGAGGCGGAGCCGCAGGCCGAGCCCGCCGCCGCCGTCCCCGCAGAGCCCGCCGCGGGCGAGGCGGCTCCCGCCTACGACGACGCCGAGCGCGAGGCCGTCCTGCGCGTCATGCGCGAACGCCGTGACATCCGCAAGGGCTTCCGCACCGACCCGATCCCGCACGAGGTCCTCCTGCGCGTGCTGGAGGCGGCCCACACCGCGCCCAGCGTCGGACACTCCCAGCCCTGGGACTTCGTCGTCATCCGCTCCGCCGAGACCCGCCGGACGATGCACGAGCTGGCCCAGCGCCAGCGCGAGGCCTACGCGAACTCCCTGCCCAAGGCCCGCGCGAAGCAGTTCAAGGAACTCAAGATCGAGGCCATCCTCGACACCCCGGTGAACATCGTCGTCACCGCCGACCCCACCCGCGGCGGCCGCCACACCCTCGGCCGGCACACCCAGCCGCAGATGGCCCCGTATTCCTCGGCCCTCGCGGTGGAGAACCTCTGGCTCGCCGCGCGCGCCGAAGGCCTCGGCGTCGGCTGGGTCAGCTTCTTCGACGAGCGCGAGATGGTCCGCGAGCTCGGTCTCCCGGAGCACCTGGAGGTCGTCGCGTACCTGTGCGTCGGCTACGTCGACGAGTTCCCGGAGGAGCCCGAGCTGGCGCAGGCCGGCTGGTCCCGGCGCCGGCCGCTCTCGTGGGTCGTCCACGAGGAGACCTACGGGCGCCGCGCGCTGCCCGGCGAGGAGCCGCACGACCTGCTCTCGGAGACGGTGGCCAGCATCCGCCCGCTCGACGCGAAGGCGCTCGGCGAGGCCTGGGAGCGGCAGAAGCGCATGACCAAGCCCGCCGGGGCCCTGGGCATGCTCGAAATCATCTCGGCCCAGCTCAGCGGCCTCTCCCGGGTCTGCCCGCCGCCGATCCCGGAGCCCGCCGCCGTCGCGATCTTCGCCGGTGACCACGGCGTGCACGCCCAGGGCGTCACCCCGTGGCCCCAGGAGGTCACCACCCAGATGGTGGCCAATTTCCTGGGCGGCGGAGCGGTCTGCAACGCCTTCGCCAACCAGGTCGGCGCCGAGGTGTGCGTGATCGACGTCGGCGTCGCCGGCGACCTGCCCGCCACCCCCGGTCTCCTGCCCCGCAAGGTCCGCCCCGGCACGGCCGACCTGTCCGTCGGCCCCGCGATGACCCGCGAGGAAGCGGTCGCGGCGATCGAGGTGGGCATCGAGACCGCCCGCGACCTGGTCGCGGCGGGCAACAAGGCGCTGCTCACCGGTGAGATGGGCATCGCGAACACCACGGTGTCCGCCGCACTGATCTCGGTCTTCACCGGGGTGGACCCGGCGGAGGTCACCGGCCGCGGCACGGGCATCAACGACGAGACCCACGCCCGCAAGGTCGAGGTCGTCCGCCGCGCCCTGGAACTCCACCAGCCGGACCCGGCGGACCCGGTCGGCGTCCTCGCCGCCATCGGCGGCCTGGAGCACGCGGCGATCGTCGGCCTCCTCCTCGGCGGAGCCTCCCTGCGGACGCCGGTCATCCTGGACGGCGTCAGCGCCGGCGCGGCCGCCCTGGTCGCCCGGGCCATCGCCCCCGAATCCCTGTCGGCCTGCATCGCGGGCCACCGCAGTGCGGAGCCGGGGCACGTGGCGGCCCTGAACAAGCTCGGCCTGCGCCCCCTGGTCGACCTGGACCTCCGCCTCGGCGAGGGTACGGGCGCCCTGCTGGCCCTGCCCCTGGTGCAGAGCGCGGCCCGCGCGATGCACGAGGTCGCCACGTTCGACTCCGCCGGAGTCACCGAGAAGTAGCCCGCGCGGCGCCGCTGCCGGAGGCTCCGACCCCGCCCCCGGCCCCGCGCCTCGGGCTCTCCCGGCTGCCTCCGGGAGGCGCCCCGGGCGGGGCTGAAACGGCGCCGCGCTTCATCCGGCCGCGCCTGGCGCACGGGCGTGAGCCGAATCCGGCCCCGCCCGGAGCACCTGCCGAGGGGGTCCCCCGGACGGAGTCCGGGGGAGGCAGCCGGGGAGTTCGAGGCGCGGGGTGCGGGGCGGACCCCCGGAAGGCCCCGCGCAGCGGGCCCGGACCGGCCCGCGCCACCGCCCGGCCCGCGCCGTATGGTGGACCCGCACAAGAAACCGCACGTCAGTAGCCCGCCGCTCCAGCGCCGCAGCGGCACGCAAACGCATCGCCGCCCTCAGGAGCCGCACTGCCATGGCCGAACACCCCGCCTACCCCGTAGGACTCCGTCTGGCCGGCCGCCGCGTCGTCGTCATCGGCGGCGGACAGGTCGCCCAGCGCCGCCTCCCCGCGCTGATCGCGGCCGGCGCCGACGTCCTGCTCGTCTCGCCCTCCGCCACCCCCTCCGTGGACGCCATGGCCGAGACCGGTGAGATCCGCTGGGAGCGCCGCCGCTACCAGGACGGCGACCTCGCCGGCGCCTGGTACGCCCTCATCGCCACCCAGAACCGCGAGGCCAACGAGCGCGCCTCCGCCGAGGCCGAGCGCGAGCGGGTCTGGTGCGTGCGCGCCGACGACGCCTCCGCCGCCACCGCCTGGACCCCGGCCACCGGCCGCATCGAGGGCGTCACCGTCGCCGTGCTGACGGGCAACGACCCGCGCCGCTCCGCCGCGGTCCGCGACGCCGTCGTCGAGGGCCTGCGCGACGGCACCCTCGCCGCCCCCGGCCACCGGCACAAGTCCACCCCCGGCGTCTCCCTCGTCGGCGGCGGCCCCGGCGACCCCGACCTCATCACCGTGCGCGGCCGCCGCCTCCTCGCCGAGGCCGATGTCGTCATCGCCGACCGGCTCGGTCCCCGCGACCTGCTCGACGAGCTCCCCCCGCACGTCGAGGTCATCGACGCCGCGAAGATCCCGTACGGCCGGTACATGGCCCAGGAGGCCATCAACAACGCCCTGATCGAGCACGCCAAGGCCGGGAAGGCCGTGGTCCGGCTCAAGGGCGGCGACCCGTACGTCTTCGGCCGCGGCATGGAGGAGCTCCAGGCACTCGCCGAGGCCGGCATCCCCTGCACCGTCGTCCCCGGCATCTCCAGCTCCATCTCGGTTCCCGGCGCCGTCGGCATCCCGGTCACCCACCGGGGCGTGGCACACGAGTTCACCGTGGTCAGCGGCCACGTCGGCCCCGACGACCCGCGTTCGCTCGTGGACTGGGCCTCCCTCGCCCGGCTCACCGGAACCCTGGTCATCCTCATGGGCGTCGACAAGATCGGCCTGATCGCCGAGGCGCTCGTGCGCCACGGCCGCTCCGCCGACACCCCCGTGGCGGTGATCCAGGAGGGCACCACCGCCACCCAGCGCCGGGTGGACGCGACCCTCGCCACGGTCGGCGAGACCGTCCGCGCACAGGAGGTCCGCCCGCCCGCGGTCATCGTCATCGGCGAGGTCGTCCGCGTCGGCACCCCGAGCGCCCCCACCACCAGCGCCTGACAGGCCGTTGGCACCGCACCCAGGACAAGGCAGTATCACCCTGTGGCTGATCTCATCACCGTCGAGGACCCCGACGACCCGCGCCTGCGCGACTACACGGGCCTGACCGACGTCGAACTGCGGCGCAGGCGCGAGCCCGCCGAAGGGCTCTTCATCGCCGAGGGCGAGAAGGTCATCAGACGCGCCAAGGACGCCGGGTACGAGATGCGCTCGATGCTGCTCTCCGCCAAGTGGGTCGATGTCATGCGCGACGTGATCGACGAGCTCCCCGCCCCGGTCTACGCCGTCACCCCGGAGCTCGCCGAACGCGTCACCGGCTACCACGTGCACCGCGGCGCCCTCGCCTCGATGCAGCGCAAGCCGCTGCCCACGGCCCAGGACCTGCTCGCCACCACCCGTCGTGTGGTCGTCATGGAAGCGGTCAACGACCACACGAACATCGGGGCCATCTTCCGCAGCGCCGCCGCCCTCGGCATGGACGCGGTGCTGCTGTCGCCCGACTGCGCGGACCCGCTCTACCGCCGCTCGGTCAAGGTCTCCATGGGCGCGGTCTTCTCCGTCCCCTACGCCCGTCTGGACGCCTGGCCCAAGAGCCTGGACTCGGTCCGCGAGGCAGGCTTCAAGCTGCTCGCCCTGACCCCCCACCAGAAGGCCTCGCCGATCGACGTGGCAGCGCCGCAGTCCCTGGAGCGGGTGGCCCTGATGCTGGGTGCCGAAGGGGACGGCCTGTCCACCCAGGCGCTGGTGGCCGCCGACGAATGGGTGCGCATCCCCATGGCGCACGGCGTGGACTCACTGAACGTGGGCGCCGCCGCCGCGGTCGCCTTCTACGCCGTGGCCCAGGGCCGCGCATCCAGCTAGTGCGGTGACAGGCAAGGTCCACCGGCCACAGCACTAGTGCGGTGACCGGCAGGGTGCACCGGCCACAGCACCGGGCCGCGTCGTCGAAGCAGCGGGCCGGGCGCCGCCTCGACGACAGGACCGGGCCGGTCAGAGCTTCTGGGCGGCGGCGATGCCCAGGGCCACGATCAGCGTCACCACGACGAACACGATCAGCCGCTGCCGCATCAGCTTCGGGTCCGGCCGCGAAGGCCGCCGCCCCGCCCCCGTCGTACGGGGGGCCGGGCGGCGGCCCGTACGCCCCGCGGTCGGCCGGGAGGCCGGGCCCGCCGCAGCACGCGGGTTGCGCGAGGACGACGGCCGGGAGTGCGGTCCGCTCGGCGGCTCGCCCTGGGCCCGGGGCACGGTGCTGCCGCCCGTGCGGCGCTCCGTGCGCTCCGCGTACTCCTCGGGAAGCCGACCGGTGGGCTGCTCCATACGGGCGCGCTGCGCGGGCGGGCGCCCGTCGGACAGGCCCTGCGCCTCGCGCGACGCGATCTCCTTGAGCCGCATCGAAAGCTGGAGCGTGCTGGGCCGCTCCTCGGGATCCTTGGCCAGGCAGGCCCGTACGAGGGGCGCGAGCGCGTCCGGAACCCCGACGAGGTGGGGCTCCTCGTGCACCACGCGGTACAGCATGACCTCGGAACTGCCGTGCCCGAAGGGCGAGTCGGCCGACGCCGCGTAGGCGAGGGTGGCGCCGAGGGCGAACACGTCGGTGGCCGGGGTGACGGCGGCGCCGCGCACCTGCTCGGGCGCGAGGAACCCGGGGGAGCCGACGGCCGTCCCCACGTGGGTGAGGGTGCTCGCCCCCGTGGCCCAGGCGATCCCGAAGTCGATGATCCGGGGGCCCTTGGGGGAGAGCAGGATGTTCGAGGGCTTGAGGTCCCGGTGGACGACCCCCGCCTCGTGCACGGCGACCAGGCCCTCGGAGAGCGCGGCGCCGATGGCGGCGATCTGCGCGGCCGTCAGGGGGCCTTCCTCGGCCACCTTGTCGTGCAGGGAGGGTCCGGGGACGTACTGGGTGGCGAACCACGGCCGTTCGGCCTCCAGGTCCGCGGCCACCAGGCGGGCGGTGCACCCGCCGCGGATCCGCCGGGCGGCGGACACCTCGCGGGCGAAACGGGAGCGGAACTCCTGGTCCTCGGCCAGATCCGGCCGGATGACCTTGAGCGCGACGCGCTGCCCGCGCCGGTCGGACCCCAGGTAGACCACGCCCATACCGCCGGCTCCGAGCCGTCGGTGCAGCCTGAACGAGCCGACGACACGCGGGTCCTCGCGCCGGAGCCGCATCATCGCCATGTCCACCCCGCTGCCCGGTCGTCCTGTTGACGTGGCACAGCTTACGGACCATCCGCCATGCGCGCTCAGAGGCCGCGCCCTCGCCGGAGGATTCGATCGTCAGTGCGTCACAGCACACTTGAGGGAGCCTCAGAGAAACGGCCCGACCGGGGCGAGGAGCGAGTGCTGCGGTCCAAACGCCCTTTCGGGCAAGGGGATTGGGAGACCGGAGCCCGCTGCGCCCCGGCCGGCCGCGGTGGCCCGCGGGCCGCCCGTGAGTCGATCTTCGCCGCTCCTCGTCGGCGGACATGCACGAACAGGGAGTGACGGAAGTGAGCGAAGTCACTACGCTCCGGTGACCCCCTCCGGGAAGACCCCGACGCAGGGGAACCGGTCTCCACCCAGGGGAGTACGCAGGGGTGACCCCGTCATCCTCCTGGAGGCCCGGCAATGGGTACGAGGGCATGAGGCCAGGAGCCCTGCGCGCGCCTAGTGTTGAAGACAAGCGGCGGGTGCGCACTCGTCCCCCGAGGTCACGAGCCCGCCGCTGCCAAACGACAGGGAGAGGACCATGGCGGACGCCGCACGGCAGGGACGCAAGGCATTCGCGTTCAACGGCCATGAGTCCGGTACGCGCCACCCGCTGGTGGCCGCGGCGATGGTGCTCCCCCTGGCCGCCCTCCTGCTCTTCCTCTTCGGAGGCTTCGAACAGGTGGCGGCACAGGCGTCGTCCGTGGGCGCGATGCTGGGGCGCTGAGCGGCGCCCCAGGTCCGGGAGAGCGGCCCGGGCCGGGACATCCGCCTTGCCGCACCCCGTGGGGACGGGGGCGAGGCGACGGACGGCAGGTGAAGGGTGCTGCCGGTACGACTGGGGAGTCGTACCGGCAGCACCCTTTTTGCGTGCGTGCGTGCGTGCCTGGTCCGGAGACGGCCCGGAGGGGCCGGAGGAACGCGGAAGCCCCGGCCGTCGAGACGGCCGGGGCTTCCGGGTGGTGCGCGATACTGGGATTGAACCAGTGACCTCTTCCGTGTCAGGGAAGCGCTCTCCCGCTGAGCTAATCGCGCGGGCTCCGTGGCTCGAAAGCCGCAGGTCAAGCAGGTGATACAGAGTACTGCGTGCGCGATACTGGGATTGAACCAGTGACCTCTTCCGTGTCAGGGAAGCGCTCTCCCGCTGAGCTAATCGCGCGGGGATCCTTGCGGATCAGTGGACGATACTGGGATTGAACCAGTGACCTCTTCCGTGTCAGGGAAGCGCTCTCCCGCTGAGCTAATCGTCCTTGGAGGTGGAGACGGGATTTGAACCCGTGTAGACGGCTTTGCAGGCCGTTGCCTCGCCTCTCGGCCACTCCACCATGGAGCTGCAGGGGTTCTCGGGAAGAAATCCCCCACTTCGAGCGGACGACGAGACTCGAACTCGCGACATCCACCTTGGCAAGGTGGTGCTCTACCAACTGAGCTACGTCCGCAGGTCACCGTGCTCGCTCCGGGGCTTTCCCCTTCGCTCCCTGGCGACGTGTTGAACTCTAGCGGATTCCCGGGCCAGCTCAAAAACGCGTTTCCGCAGCGTGCTGCCGCTCGATCACCACCGGTCACCTGCCGCTCACCCCACCGGCGCCGCCGCGTCACCGGTCATAGACTCGCAGCCGTGCACGACCTGCCTCCTCTGGCCCGCTTCGGCGGCCTTCTCGCGACCGACCTCCGGGATGTCACCGGCGACCCCGCAGCCCTGGACTCCACCGGCTTCTGGGCGGTGGCCGCCGACTTCGAAGGGCGGCTCGTCTGCGCGCGCTTCGGGGACATACGCCCCGACCCCGTTCCCGCGCCCGCACCGGGCGCCTGGCGGGGTCCCGCCGCCGACGAGTGGTCCTCCTCGCTCGACCGGGCCGCGTACGTGGCCGGCGTCCGCCGCATCCGCGAGCACATCGCCGCCGGCGAGGTCTACCAGGCCAACCTCTGCCGGGTGATGTCCGCGCCGCTGCCCCACCCGGCCGGTGCCGACGTCGACGCGCTCACCGCGCTCCTCGCGCGCGGCAACCCCGCGCCCTATGCAGGAACGATTCGGCTCCCCGCGCACGGCGTCGAGATCGCCACCGCCTCCCCGGAGCTGTTCCTGCGCCGCACCGGCCGCCGCGTGGACTCCGGCCCCATCAAGGGGACCGGCCGCACCGTCGCCGACCTGCTCCCCAAGGACCACGCCGAGAACGTGATGATCGTGGACCTCGTACGCAACGACCTCGGCCGGGTCTGCGCCACGGGCTCCGTCACCGTCCCGGAACTGTGCGCCGTCGAGGAGCACCCGGGCCTGGTCCACCTCGTCTCCACGGTGAGCGGCGAACTCGCCGACGGCGTCGGCTGGCCCGAGCTGCTCGCCGCCACCTTCCCGCCCGGCTCCGTCACCGGGGCGCCCAAATCCTCCGCCCTGCGGATCATCGAGGCCCTGGAGACCGCCCCCCGCGGCCCCTACTGCGGCGGCATCGGCTGGGTCGACGCCGACCAGGGCACCGGCGAGCTCGCCGTCGGCATCCGCACCTTCTGGGTCGACCGCGAAGCCCCCGGCGGTCCCCGCCTGCTCTTCGGCACCGGCGCGGGCATCACCTGGGGCTCCGACCCCGACCGCGAGTGGGCCGAGACCGAACTGAAGGCCGCCCGCCTGCTGCGGGTAGCGTCGGGAACCCACGAGATCGGGACCACGAAAGGGGTCGTACGGTGAGAATCTGGCTCGACGGAGCGCTGCGGGACGTCGACGAGGCGAAGGTGTCCGTCTTCGACCACGGGCTGACCGTGGGTGACGGCGTCTTCGAGACCCTCAAGGCGGAGCGCGGCAAGGCCTTCGCGCTCACCCGCCACCTGGACCGGCTGACCCGCTCGGCCCGCGGACTGGGCCTGCCAGACCCCGACCACGACGAGGTGCGCCGGGCCTGCGCGGCGGTACTGGAAGCCAACCCGGTGCCGTTCGGGCGGCTGCGCGTCACGTACACCGGCGGCGTCTCCCCGCTCGGCTCCGACCGGGGAGACGCCGCGCCCACGCTGATCGCCGCCGTCGTGGAGTCCCCCCGCCGCCCGGACACCACGTCCGTCGTCACGGTGGACTGGGTCCGCAACGAGCGCTCCGCCGTGGCCGGCCTCAAGACCACCTCGTACGCCGAGAACGTCGTCGCGCTCGCGACCGCCGCCCGGGCCGGGGCCTCCGAGGCACTGCTCGCCAACACCGTCGGACGGCTCTGCGAGGGCACCGGCTCGAACGTCTTCGTCGTACTCGACGGGGAGCTGCACACCCCGCCCCTGGCCTCGGGTTGCCTGGCCGGCATCACCCGCGCCCTCGTCGTCGACTGGGCCGGGGCCAAGGAGACCGACCTGCCCTTCGAGGCGCTGCAGCAGGCCGAGGAGGTCTTCCTGACCTCCTCGCTGCGCGACGTCCAGGCGGTCGTGCGGATCGACGGCCGCGAGCTGGCCGCCGGCCCGGGACCGGTCACGGCCGAGGCCATGGGGATCTTCGACGCGAAGGCGGGCACGGAACTCGACCCGTAGGGCGCGCTGCGAAGGCGGTGCCGGGCGCCCGAGGAGTGCGCCCCACGGACGCCCGGCGCCGTGCATCGCGAGGCGGAGGGTTCCCCGGTCACCGGCCGTACTCGGGCGATCCGCCGGGCGATCCGACCACGCGGCGAGGTCCGGTGGCCGGACGCCGCCGACCGGGGGCGGGACTCTCGAAACGCGCCCCGGGCCCCGTCGGGCGCCTTTCGGACCGATAAAGACTGTCGCGGCTGCCGCGGGGCGGGTAGAACTCCACCAATGACCACCACCCTGCGGCCGTCCGGGCCGCTCCAGCAGACCACGGCGGGGGCGCGGACGCGCCCGTACGAGATCAGGGTCAACAGCAGGCGCGTCGGCGCCCTGTTGATCGCCTCCGACACCCCCTTCGGGCCGACCGTCGGCGAGATCCGCGACCTGAGCGTCGACGAGGGCGACCGGCGGCGGGGGAGGGCCACCGTGGCCGCCCTGGCCGCCGAGGAAGTGCTGCGGGGCTGGGGCTGTCACCGGGTCCGCGTATCGGTCCCGGCCGACTCGGCGGGCGGCCTGCGCATGGCCGGGGCCCTCGGGTACACCGAGTACAGCCGCAACATGCTCAAGGACCTGCCGGCCGAGCCGCCCGCCCTGCCCGGGGGAGTGCTCGGCCGCCTGATGACGGACGCCGAGTACGAGGCCTGGAACGCCGGCGCCATCGAGTCCTACGCCGCCGACTGGACCAGCCGCGGCATGTCCGCGCAGGCCGCACACGCGAAGTCGGTGGCCGACCACGAGACCCTGCTGCCCCAGGGGCCGGCCACCCCCGGAACCACCTTCGTCGTGCTGGAGGCGGACGGCGTGCCCGTCGGCCATGTCTGGCTCGCGCCCGGCGACGAGGGCTCGTACGTCTACGACGTCGAGGTCGGCGCCGAGTACCGGGGCCGGGGGTACGGCCGCAGCCTGATGCTGCTCGCCGAGCGCACGGCCCTCGCCGAGGGTCACCGCCTGCTGGGGCTCCACGTCTTCGCAGCCAACACCCCGGCCCTGCGCCTGTACGAGTCCCTCGGCTACCGCCCCACCAACTTCAACTACGCCAAGGACCTGATCTAGGGGGAGGCCAGCTGGCGGTCCGCGATCTCCTCGATCCGGGCGCGCAGGCCGTCCTGGCTCTTGCCACCGTCCAGGCGTTCGCCGCCGATCACGTACGTCGGGGTGCCGGTCACGCCGATCGCCTTGCCCTCCGCCTGGTCGGCGTCGACGATCAGGATGTGCCGCCCGTCGATCAGGGCGGTGTCGAACTCCTCGACGTCCAGACCCAGTTCACGTGCGACGTCCAGCAGCACCGGCTCGCCGCGCTCACCCAGCTCCGCGGTGCGCGCCAGCACGGCCTCCGCGTACGGCCAGCCCTGCCCCTGCTCCACGGCCTCCTCGGCGGCCTGCGCCGCGGCGAAGGCGTGCTTGTGCTTCTCCAGGGGGAAGTGGCGCAGCCGGATGTCCAGCCGGTCGCCGTAGCGGGCCCGCAGGGCGCGTACGTCGTCCAGCGCGCTGTGGCAGTCCGGGCACTGCAGTTCGCACCAGACTTCGAGGATCACGGAATCGGTCATACGGACAGTCTCCCAGGCCCGCACCCCCCCACCCACCGGTACCCGGGGAGGAGGCGCGACCCCGAGATGTCCCGGAGATCCGCGCGGCGGCACCCGTGGACCTGGCCCGGACGGTGGCCGCGGGGCAGGATGGATAGGGACAGACCGCCCACACCTGGAGGACCGCATGCTCGCCGAGACCATATGTGCCGCGGTATCCGCGGCGGGCCTGGGCATCGCCGCGCTGACCGCCTACCGCAGGCGCTTCCTGGCCGCGACGCGGATCGCCGCGTACGCGCTGGTGCCGGTCGCCCTCGTGATGACGGGCCTGGTGGAGTGGGTGGCCGGAATCGCCTTCAACCCGACCGTCTGGGCCGGCTTCGGGCTGCTGGGGCTCGCCTGGGTGCTCCTCGCCACCACCCGCGCCGTCGAGCGCCGCAGGCTCGCCGCCGCCGGGAATGCGGCCGGGGCGGCCAAGGGGAGCCCGGCCCGGGAGGCCGTCGCCCCGGCCGCTTCCGCGCCGTCCCTCGGCACCGGCAGCCGCCCCCAGCCCGCCGCGCGGCAGAACCCGCCGGCCGCCGCCCCCGCGGACGACTTCTCGGACATCGAGGCGATCCTCAAGAAGCACGGGATCTGACCCGCCGGGGCCGGGGGCGCCCGGGTCCACGAGATCGGGCGAAGTGCCGCGCGGATCTTGGCGTGTTGACGGACGGATGGCCCTGCGCTGCGCCATCATCGGCCCGACATGCTCGAGACATCGCAGAGTGAGCCCTCGGTGCCCGCGCCGGCACCCGCCCCCGTTGCCGAGGAGCCGAGAGGCTGCCTCTTCGCCCTTTCCCAGCCGCCCCTGATGATCTTCCTAGCCGTGATCGGCGTCCTGCTGCTGCTCGCCGCCGTGCACGATCTGTTCCTGCTCTGAGGGTTCCCGCTCCGCGGGGCCCGCGTCGGCCTCTTTGCGCCGGGCCCGGTACGCCGCCACGTGCAGCCGGTTCCCGCAGGTCCGGCTGTCGCAGTAGCGCCGCGAGCGGTTCCGGGACAGGTCCACGAAGGCGCGCCGGCAGTCCGGGGCCTCGCAGCGCCGCAGCCGTTCCTGCTCGCCGGAGACCACGATGAAGGCCAGCGCCATGCCGCCGTCGGCGGCCAGGTGGTCGCCCACCGAGGCGCCCGGCGCGAAATAGTGCACGTGCCAGTCGTAGCCGTCGTGGTCGGTCAGCTGCGGGGTGGTGCCGGCCGTCGCGACCAGCTCGTTGATCAGAACGGAGGCCGCGCGCGAGTTGGGCGCGGCGAAGACCTGGGCGAACTTGCCGCGCACCGTGCGGACCCCGGCCAGGTCGCGGGCGCCCAGCTCGCCGACGTCGCTGATCGCGTACTCCTGGACGAACTCGCGCAGGGCGCTGACGTCCGAGAGCCCGTCGGGCTGGTCCGCCTCGGCCGCGGTGTTCACCAGCGCGACGACGACGTCGAGCGCGCGACGGGTGTCGTGGGGGATCTGCACGGGGTCTCCCTCAAGGGCCGGGCCTGCGGCGACGGGCTGCTGCCGCCGCTGGGGGCCGACTCTAGCGGGTCGCTGCGGAAGGGGGTCTCCACGCACACCGGCGCCGTCCGCGCGGGTGGCTCCCACGTGAACAGCGCCGGCACTGCCGTATGTGGTTGTCCGACGCACACCGTCGCCCCGAGTCGGACGGTGTCGGTCGGCTGTAGGCCTGGCTCAGCTTTCGGCCAGGATGTGGGAGAGCTCCTTGTCGAGGTCGAAGTGCCGGTGCTCGGTCCCGGGTGGAACCGCGGCGTCCGTCCGCTTGAGGAACGATTCGAGTGCTCGGGCGGGTGCTTCGAGCAGCGCTTCTCCCTCCGGTGAGCTCAGGGCGATGCAGACGACGCCCTGACCGTGGCTGCGGGACGGCCAGACGCGGACGTCGCCGGTACCGGTGGGCCGGTGGAGGCCCTCCGCGAGGAGGTCGCGGGCGAACACCCATTCGACCGTTTCCTCGGCGCCGGTGTGGAAGGTGGCGTGCACGGCGTAGGGGTCGGCCGTGTCATACCGCAGGCCCGCGGGAACAGGCAGTGAGGACTCGCTCGACACAACGAGGCGCAGGTGCAGCTCGCAGCTGACCGTGGTGTTCATAAGCGCCAGGGCCTTTCGCTCAGTGTGCGCTCGGGGATTCGCACGTCGGCGAAATCGACATGCCACCTACGGTGCCGTTGTAAACCCCTCTGACCGTTTTGTGGACCTCTGGGTCCCTCGTACGGCGGATCCAAAGCATCATTCACGTGTGCTTCCGGCTCGGGTAGATTCGTCCCCATGAATACGGGGAGTGACCGCGAGACCAATGGGCCCGCAGCCGACGCGACGGCGGCCGGCGAGGCAGGCTCCGACGCGTCCGGCAAGGAGGCCGCGCCGGAGGCGCCGCACGTGTCGAAGGCGCCCGCCTTCATCAAGGCCCGCAGGACCCTGCACCTGAGCTGGCAGGTCGGCGTCTTCGTCGTCGGCCTCGCCATCATCGCCGCGGGCGTCGCCATGCTCGTCCTGCCCGGACCGGGCTGGGTGGCGATCTTCGCGGGCCTGGCGATCTGGGCCACCGAGTTCGCCTGGGCCCACCTCGTGCTGCACTGGACCAAGCGCAAGGTCACCGAAGCGGCGCAGAAGGCGCTCGACCCGAAGGTCCGCCGCCGCAACATCATCCTGACCAGCACGGGCCTCGTGATCGCGGGCGCGCTGATCGGCTTCTACCTGTGGAAGTACGGGCTCGTCCTGCCCTGGAACCTCAAGGACCAGTGACGGACCGGTGCTGGTCATGGAGCACCGCTGACATGCGGTAATGTTTGCGGTGCGTCCGGGCGATTAGCTCAGTGGGAGAGCACTTCGTTCACACCGAAGGGGTCACTGGTTCGAACCCAGTATCGCCCACCCGGACCAGAGGCCCGGAGACTTTCACCGTCTCCGGGCCTCTGGCGTTTCCCGGCTCCCGGGCCGTCCGAGCGGGTCAGCCGAGCCGGCCGATGACGTCCCGCAGCCTGCGGGCGTCGCGCAGCCGCTTCTCGTACGTGGCCCCGACCGCCAGCAGCAGCAGGCCCGCCAGCGCCGGCGGGACCCAGCGCGGGAGCGCCCCCGCGACCTGCACCACGTACGGGGCCAGCTCGTGCAGCGCCACCGCCGCGAGTACCGCGCCGCCCAGCAGGAGCGGGGCCTGGAGCCGGCGGTGGGCGCCCACCAGGGTCACCGCCAGCGCGGCCAGGCCCAGCAGCAGCGGCCGCAGCCAGTTCCCGGCTCCGGCCGGGGAGGCCCCCAGGGCGGCCAGCAGGCTCGGCAGCAGGGTCGCGGCCAGCCCCGGGCCGTACGCCGTCCAGGAGGACGCCTGCGGGTCCTCACGGCGCCGCAGGAAGCCCACCACGAGGGCGGGCGCCGTCACCGGCAGCGTGTACGCCTCCGGCACCGCGATCCCCGAGTCGGCCAGCCGGACCCAGGTCGCCGCCACGAACAGCGCCCCCGCCGCCCATCCGGCCGGCCCGCGCCGGTCCGCCCGTACCGCGGCCCCCGCACAGATCACCCCGGCCAGCGCCAGGACCAGGGCCAGCGTGCCGGCCCGGCCGGCCGACAGGGCCACCGCCACGGCGCACGCCGCGGCCGCCGCGCACTCCGCCGGCACCCGCACGGAGCCCAGCCGCGGCCCGAGCGCGGCCACCACCGCGGGCACCGCGAGCACCGGGAGCGCCCACCAGACCACCGCCAGGTCCGCCGCCGCGGCCGCCGCCCCCAGCACCCCCGCGGCGTAGACGACCGCGCACACCGCCGCCCCCGAGCGGACCGGGCGCGCAGCGGGCCCGTACGCCGCCCCGGCCGCGCAGCCCGCGCCCAGCAGCCCCCACACCGCGAAGGTGGCCACCCGGCCGTCCAGCGCGCCCAGGGACACGCTCGCGGCGCCGCCCAGCGCGCACGCGGCGGCCGCGAGGCCCACCCCGCGCGCCCGGGAGCGCAGGGCGAGGACGCCCGCCGCACCCGTCACCGCCGTCTGCCCGGCGAACACCGCCGCCACCGGGAGGCCGAGCAGCTCCGGGGCCGTGAACAGCCCCGCCCAGGCCAGGACCACGGCCGCCCCCGCCGGCTCCGGCCGGGACAGCGCCCGGGACAGCCGCCAGGCCGCCCCCGCCGTGATCAGCAGCGTCACCGGGACCGCCGCCCCCGGCACGTACGGATCCCGGGCCGGGCCCGTCACCGCCCACACCTCGTCCAGCACCCCGACCCGGGCCAGCAGGGTGGGCGCCACCGCGGACCAGCCCGCCAGCGCGGCCAGGGCGGCCACCAGCGCACCGGCCCCGACCAGCCCGCGCCGCACCGCCGCCGGGAGTGCGCGGACCCGTACCGCCGCGAGCAGCGGCAGCGCGACCAGCAGGTGCGCCACCACCTCCCACGCCGGCTCCAGCGTCGGCCGCGCCGCACCGCCCAGCGCCACCACGGCCGCGAGGGCGCCGACGAGCGCCGCGGCCAGGGCGCGCGGCTCGCGCCACGCCGCAGCCGTACCCAGGGCCGCGCCCGCCAGCAGCAGCCCCGCCGGGGCCACGGCGTCGGCCGCCGTCGCCGCCGTCCAGGACTGCGCCGCTCCGGTCAGCAGCGCACCCGCCCACAGCAGCGCCCCCGGGACGGCCGCCGCCCGGGCCCGCAGGGCCAGGGCCGCGTCCAGCGCGGCCGTCGCCAGCAGCGCCCAGCCGATCTCCAGCGGTCCCCCCTGCGCCGCCAGCGCGGCCAGCGGCAGCGGGAACTGCGCCGCCAGCACCGCCGCGGGCAGCGCGATCCGCAGCTTCGGCAGCGCCAGGCCGTATCCGGCCCACACCCCCGCCAGCACCGCCGCCGCCCCGGCCGTGTACGCGGTGCCGTCCGCGCCCGGCATGCCGACCGCGTACAGCGCGTACGCGTCGAGCACGGTCAGCAGCAGCCCCACCGCCGCCACCGACTCCGCCGTCGAGCCCAGACCGCGGCGCAGCAGGGGCACGGGAGCGGCCAGCGCCGCCGCCGTCACCGCGGCCAGCACCGCCGAACGCCCGGCGATCCCGAGGGACCCCCAGCTCAGCAGCGTGAAGGCCAGCGCCGCCACGGCAAGCAGCACCGAACCCAGGGCGAGCAGCACGTTCTGCGCGCTCGGGGCCGAAGCCTCCGCGGCGGGTGCGGGTGCGGGTGCGGGCCAGTGCCCGGGAGCCCCCGGGACGGCAGCGCCCGTCGACGGCTGGTGCAGCAGGCGCAGCAGCCAGTCCCGGCGGCCCAGCAAGTACAGCCGCCGGGCGTCCAGTCGGGCCAGTTCGCGGTCGATGAGCGCCAGCTCTTCGGCCGGCGGCAGAGGCGTGTTCATGGTCCGGAGTGTGGCGCCGGTCACGCGGTCGGGACATGGGTCCGCGTACTCAGATGTTCCCTGAGTACCTGCGAAGTACCTGCGGAGTACCTGCGGAGTACCTGCGAAGCGGGAGTACGCGCACCCCCGGCGGGCCAGACTGGATCCATGGACCACAGCCGCTGGGACCGATGGAGCCGCTACCGCTTCCGCAGTGTGTGGGACCTCGACGCCCCGCCCGCACGCGTCTACGCCGTACTGGAGGAGCCGGGGGAGTACCCGCACTGGTGGCCCCAGATCCGCCGCGTCGAACCCGTCGACGACCGCACCGGCACCGCGACCGTCCGCTCGGTCCTGCCGTACGCGCTGCGCGTCACCGCCTCCGAACTGCTGCGCGATCCCGCCCGCGGGGTCCTGGAGGTGTCACTGGCCGGCGACCTCGACGGCTGGGCGCGGTGGACCGTGCGACCGCGCGGCGGCGCCGGCGGCGCGGCGACCCGCGCACTGTACGAGCAGGAGGTCGAGGTACGGCGGCCCCTGATGCGGCGCCTCGCGCTGCCCGGGCGGCCGGTGTTCCGGCTCAACCACGCCCTCATGATGCGGGCCGGCCGGCGCGGTCTCGCGGCCCGGCTGGCCGCCCCGCCGCAAGCGGTTTGAACCAGCCCCAAGGCTTCTGTATTGTTCAGTGCGTTCCCGGGCGATTAGCTCAGCGGGAGAGCACTTCGTTCACACCGAAGGGGTCACTGGTTCGATCCCAGTATCGCCCACCGGGACAGGCCGGTCCGTCTCATGACGGACCGGCCTTCCGCATGCAAGGGCCGTGATTCACGCCGCCGTCGACAGGTCCGGCCGCAGCGGCCAGTGCGGATCCACCGCCTCGGGCGTCCCCTGGCGCGCGAACCACGCCTGCAGTCCCCGTGCCTGTGCCGCGTGCCACACCTGCTGCAGCGTGTGCAGTTCGGCCGGGGTCAGCCGCTCCAGCCGGGCCGCGAACCTGCGCCCCACCGCCCGTACGAGCTCCAGCGACGCCTGTGCGTCCGCCGCCGCGTCGTGCGCGCCCTCCAGCTCTATCCCGTAGTGCGCGCACAGGTCCGTCAGGGTCCGGCGGCCCTTGCGGTACCGGTCCAGATGCTTGTCCAGCACCCGCGGATCCAGCACGGTCAGCGGCCGGTTGTCCAGGTACCGCGCCAGCGACGACGCCCGGTGCCGGCGCAACTCCCGGTCCAGCAGCGTCAGATCGAACGGCGCGTTCATCACCACCACCGGCCGGCCGGCCAGCTGCTGCTCACCGAGCGCGCGGGCTATCTCCTCCACCACCGGCGCCGGCCAGCGCCCGTGGAGCTGGAGGTGCTCGTCGGTCAGGCCGTGCACTTCCGTGGCGCCCGCGGGCACCGGGATGCCGGGATTGACCAGCCAGCGCGTGGTGCGGACCCGCCCGCCCGCACACTCCTGCACGATGAGCGCGGCGGACACGATCCGGTCCTGCTCGACGTCCACCCCGGTGGTCTCCGTGTCGAATGCGGCCAGCGGGCCCTCATACCAGCGTGTCATGGCGAACTCCTCGTTCCCGGTCGGCAGATGGGGCGCACTCGGGCACCGCTGCCTCGAGAGCCCGCCACCTTCGCCCGCATCGGTGATACCCGTGCTGTTTGCCGCGTACGCCGTTTGCGGGGACCCCTGTGCGGAGACAACACCCAAGGGGGGCCGTACACATGACCGGTCGTCACCCCACCCACCACCCTCGGCAGAGCCCGGAAGGCATGGGGAGCCGGCCATGGCGCTCGCGCAGCCCGAACCGGGCGGGGTGCTGGCGGGGCAGATCGGTCCGCGCACCGGCACGCCGGGCGGGGCGCGGACCGGACCGCTGCGCGGCACACTCGCCACCACCGCCTGCATGGAGACCCTTCAGGTGGGCTACCTGCACGCCGTCGCCGCCGCGGCCGGCTGCTCGCTCTCCCAGCCCTTTCCGGACAACGGCATCGACTGGCACGTCAGCCACGGAGCCGCCGAGCACGTCGTCGACGACGAGGTCACCATCAAGGTGCAGTTGAAGGCGACCTATCAGACACCGCCGCGGCCGGCCGGGCCCACCTTCGCCTTCACCCTCGACAACGAGCACCTGGTGAAGCTGGCCCGCACCCCGGTCGCCGTTCACAAGATCCTCGTCGTGATGCTCGTCCCGCGGGAGCGCGACCAGTGGCTCGCCGCCGGGCACGACCGGCTCGACCTGCGGCACTGCTGCTACTGGACCAATCTCGCCGGACACCCCGTGACCGGCCGGCGCCGGACGACCGTACGGATCCCGACCTCGCGGATCTTCGACGACCGGGCGCTGTGCGAGATCATGACCCGGGTCGGGTCGGGAGGGACACCCTGATGGACCGGCACCCGCCGCACCTCGAACCGCCGTCGTCCCCGCAGTTCGCCCCGGGAACGCCCGACCCCGCTCACGTGGACCCGGCGGTGCTCGGCGCGCTGCTGCACCGGCACGGCTGGCTGCGGCGCGGCGGGGCCGCCGGCCGGTACGGGCGCTGGACCCCGCCCGCGAACCACCCGGCGGCCGGCGGCGGGACGAGCCTGCTCGTCCCCGAGAGCCGCGCCTTCCCCGACTGCTCCGACCTGCTGGAGGAGGCACTGACCGCGCTCGCGCGCAGCGCCGTGCCGTCGGCGCGGGAGGTGCTGTACGGGCTCGGCGTGCCGAGCGACGAGGTCCGCTGGGAGCGGGAGTTCCCCGAAGGGGCGTACGGGATCCAGGGCGAGGCCGACTGGACGGTGCAGGAACGGCTGCGCTCGGCCGCCCGGCAGTTCCTGCTGGCCGGGGCGCTGGCCGCGCGCGCGAGGGCGGGGTACTACGGGGCCCGGCACCGGGCGCAGGCCGAACGGGCGCTGGACGGGATCCTGGTGGGGCCCGCCCCCGGCGGGCGCCGGCTGACCGCGTACGTCCCCGTGGACGGGGGCCGGGGCACCGTGACGCAGCTGCACCACGCGCTGCACGCCGCCCGCGAGGCGGTGGACTACCGGCGGGCCACGGGCGGCATGGAGGCGTTCGACACCGCGGTGCAGGCCGGGGTCAGCCGGGAGCTGGCCGACGCGCTGATCGCGCTGGTGCGGGGTTCGGAGGGGGCGCGGATCGCCCTGGCCTGGGCGCCGGCGGCGGGAGTCCCTGCGGGGTGCGCGGCCCGGCCGGAGCCGGTGGAGTTCTCGCCCGGTGACCTGCCCGTCCTGCGCGAGGCGGCGGCGCGGTACACCCGGGACGAGCCGGCGGTGCCGGTGCGGATCGCGGGGGCGGTCGTGCGGATGCGGCGTTCCGCGGCGGGGGGCGGGGGCACGGTACGGGTACGGGTCCTCGCCGGGGCGGAGATCCCGTACGTCCGGGTCGCGCTCGACGAGGAGGCGTACCGGGTGGCGGGCCACGCCCACCTGGTGGGCCTGCCGGTGCGGATCAGCGGGCGGCTGCAGCGGCGCGGCGGCTTCCGGCGGCTCACCGACGTCACGGACGTGACGCCGGTGCCGCTGGACGAGGTCGACCGGGACCGTCTGATGAAGTCGCTCGACGACCCCTTCGACCCGCAGGACGTACTGCCGTCGGACGACTGAGGGCCCTCCCGTGATCCCCGGGGGCCGGCGCACGGGGCAGGGGCGCACGGCAAGGGGTGCGGTGCGTCACACGGCGGAGGGGCGCCTCCGTACCGGGCGTATGCGGGCGTTCCGGCGACGCGGCGAGGTGCCGCGACCGCCGTCGTGCGCCCGCCGGGGATCACGGGACGGCCCTCGGGCCCTGTGCGGGCGGGGCCCGGGCGCCAACCGTTTAGCGGCGCGGCCACTCGGCTCGGTACGATTCAGGCGCGCAGTGTTCGCTCGCGCACCCCCTGAGTCAGGAGAGACCGGTGTCAGACGTCCGTGTGATCATCCAACGCGATTCCGAGCGGGACGAGCGCGTGGTGGCCACGGGCACTACGGCGGCCGAGCTCTTCGCCGGCGAGCGCACCATCGTCGCCGCGCGCGTCGCGGGCGAGCTCAAGGACCTCTCGTACGAGGTCAAGGACGGCGAGAGCGTCGAGCCGGTGGAGATCTCCTCCGAGGACGGCCTGAACATCCTGCGCCACTCGACCGCGCACGTCATGGCGCAGGCCGTGCAGGAGCTCTTCCCCGAGGCCAAGCTGGGCATCGGTCCGCCGGTCCAGAACGGCTTCTACTACGACTTCGACGTCGCCAGGCCCTTCACCCCCGATGACCTCAAGGCCATCGAGAAGAAGATGCAGGAGATCCAGAAGCGCGGGCAGAGGTTCGCCCGCCGCGTGGTCACCGACGAGGCGGCCCGCGAGGAGCTCGCCGACGAGCCCTACAAGCTGGAGCTCATCGGCATCAAGGGCGCCGCGTCGACCGACGACGGGGCGAACGTCGAGGTGGGCGGCGGCGAGCTGACCATCTACGACAACCTGGACGCCAAGACCGGCGAGCTGTGCTGGAAGGACCTCTGCCGAGGTCCCCACCTGCCCACCACCCGCAACATCCCGGCGTTCAAGCTCATGCGCAACGCCGCCGCCTACTGGCGCGGCAGCGAGAAGAACCCGATGCTCCAGCGCATCTACGGCACCGCGTGGCCGTCGAAGGAGGAGCTGAAGGCCCACCTCGACTTCCTCGCCGAGGCCGAGAAGCGCGACCACCGCAAGCTCGGCAACGAGCTCGACCTCTTCTCCATCCCGGACGAGATCGGCTCCGGCCTCGCCGTCTTCCACCCGCGCGGCGGCATCATCCGCCGCACCATGGAGGACTACTCGCGCCGCCGGCACGAGGAGGAGGGCTACGAGTTCGTCTACTCCCCGCACGCCACCAAGGGCGCCCTCTTCGAGAAGAGCGGCCACCTGGACTGGTACGCGGAGGGCATGTACCCCCCCATGCAGCTCGACGGTGGTACCGACTACTACCTCAAGCCCATGAACTGCCCGATGCACAACCTGATCTTCGACGCGCGCGGGCGTTCGTACCGCGAACTGCCGCTGCGCCTGTTCGAGTTCGGCACCGTGTACCGGTACGAGAAGTCGGGCGTCGTGCACGGCCTGACCCGCGCCCGGGGCTTCACCCAGGACGACGCGCACATCTACTGCACCCGTGAGCAGATGGCGGAGGAGCTCGACCGCACGCTCACCTTCGTGCTGAACCTGCTGCGCGACTACGGTCTGACCGACTTCTACCTGGAGCTGTCCACCAAGGACCCGGAGAAGTTCGTCGGCTCGGACGAGGTCTGGGAGGAGGCCACCGCGGTCCTCCAGCGGGTCGCCGAGAAGCAGGGCCTCCCGCTGACCCCCGACCCGGGCGGCGCGGCCTTCTACGGCCCGAAGATCTCCGTGCAGGCACGGGACGCCATCGGCCGTACCTGGCAGATGTCGACCGTCCAGCTCGACTTCAACCTGCCGGAGCGGTTCAACCTGGAGTACACCGCCCCGGACGGCTCGCGCCAGCGCCCGGTCATGATCCACCGCGCGCTGTTCGGCTCCATCGAGCGGTTCTTCGCCGTGCTGCTGGAGCACTACGCGGGCGCCATGCCGCCGTGGCTGGCCCCGGTCCAGGCGGTCGGCATCCCGATCGGCGACGGGCACGTCGAGTACCTGCAGGAGTTCGCCGCCGAGGCGAAGAAGAAGGGCCTGCGGGTCGAGGTGGACGCCTCTTCCGACCGCATGCAGAAGAAGATCCGCAACCACCAGAAGCTCAAGGTCCCGTTCATGATCATCGTCGGTGACGAGGACATGGCCGCGGGCACGGTCTCCTTCCGCTACCGCGACGGTTCGCAGGAGAACGGCATCCCGAAGGACGAGGCACTGGCCAAGCTGGCCAAGGTGGTCGCGGACCGCGTCCAGGTCTGATCCGCTCCGATCGGCTCCGGTCCGTCGCCGGAAGGCCCCTGGGAAGTGATCACTTTCCGGGGGCCTTCCTCGTACCCGAAGACGAGGTCATATGCTTGCCGCCATGACGACTGAGCCGGAGCAGCAGATCGGTGTGGGCACGCAGGACGCGTTCCAGCGTCTGTGGACGCCCCACCGGATGGCCTACATCCAGGGGGAGAACAAGCCGACCGGCCCCGACGCCGGGGACGGCTGCCCCTTCTGCGGGATTCCGGAGATGTCCGACCAGGACGGGCTGATCGTGGCCCGCGGCAAGCACGTCTACGCCGTGCTGAACCTCTACCCGTACAACGGCGGCCACCTGATGGTCGTCCCGTACCGGCACGTCGCCGACTACACGGAGCTCGACGGTCCCGAGACGGCCGAGCTCGCCGATCTCACCAAGCGGGCGATGGCGGCGCTGCGCAAGGCGTCCGGTGCGCACGGTTTCAACATCGGCATGAACCAGGGCGCGGCCGCCGGGGCCGGCATCGCCGCGCACCTGCACCAGCACATCGTGCCCCGCTGGGGCGGGGACACGAACTTCATGCCGGTCGTCGGGCACACCAAGGTGCTGCCCCAACTCCTCGCGGACACCCGCCAGATGCTCGCGGACGCCTGGCCCGTCGGCTGATCAGGACGGGCGGCTCTCCCGCCACGTCCGCAGCACGTCCTCGACGTCGAACTCGGTGAGGCCCAGGGGCGGGCCCGGCGGCGGCATGCGCAGGGCCGCGCGGATCTTCTCGTTGATCTCCGTGAGGACGGCCCGCACCTGACGCTCGGAGCGGGCCGCGCGGGCGGCCTCCAGAGCGTCCTCGGCCTCCTTGCGCAGCGCGAGCGACGGCGGCAGGGCGGAGAAGCCCTCGCGGTGCATCTTCTGCTTGATCCACCACATCTCGTCGTACGGAGCGTCGAGCGAGGCCAGCGGTCTGCCCCAGCCCGGCAGGTTCTCGAAGTCGCCGCGGTCGGCGGCCTCTCTGATCTGCCGGTCCACCCAGGACTCGATGTCCACGCCGGGCGGTTTGCGCTCGGTCATCATCTCTCCTTGGCCCTCGCGGGTCACCTCGGTACCTCGAGCCTACCTACGCGTCGTACACGTCCGCCTTGCGCGGCGCCGGCTCCTGGATCAGGCCGCTCATGATCGAGGAGCGGTTGGTGAAGCGGTCGGTGTCGACGCCGTTCTCCTCCAGCACGCGGAAGGTGGCGGCGTGCACCGCGCGCAGGACCGGTGTCACGGTGCGCAGCGCGTCGTCCGCCATGAAGCGGTGGCGCCACATCGAGCCGGCCCACACGTGCCGCAGGCCGAAGGGCTCGGGCAGGACCAGCTTGCCGCCGAAGAAGTCGAGGACCGGCGGGAACCAGCTCAGTGGGGCCCGTACGGCGAGGCGTACGACCTCCTGGGCGTCCACCAGCGGCAGCGGGCGCTCCACGGTCTCCCAGAAGCGGACGCTCTTGGGCACCTCCACCACCGGGGCCGCGGACTTCGTCGTGAACAGGCCGTGCACGGGGCCCAGGGCGTGCGCGGTGACGTCCACGCGCAGCGTCTTGTAGAGCACGGTGACGGTGACCAGCATGTTGATGACGAGCTGGCCGTCCCAAAGCGGGTACTGGATGCCCAGGTAGTGCCGGTTGCCGGCGCTGAACTGCTGCTCGTTGCAGATCCGGGTGATCTCGTGCGGCTTGATCAGGAAGTTGTCGGTGTTCTCGCCGGTGGGGCGGGCCACCTCGGCGGCGCCCTCGCCGATCGGGGTGACGATCCAGTGCTGGATGGCGGCCGCCGGGAAGCCGCCGGTGTGCAGGGGGCCGCGCTCCAGTTTGCGCAGCTGGGCGTCGATCGCGCGTACCACGTCCCAGCTGCGGAACGGGTGGATCTCGGCGCCCTCGGTCTTGGGGACGAGCTCTTCGGCCATCTGCCAGCTGCCCCACCGGGTGCCCATGCCGAGTATGCCCTTGGGGCCCGCGTAGAAGACGTGGTTGCTGCGGTCCTCCGCGGTCAGCTTGGCGAGCTGGTGGCGCAGGTCCTCGCGGGCCTTCTCGTCCGGATTGCCGGGTACCGCCTCCGGGATCTTGGCGCCGATCCCGTCGCCGGCCAGCAGCCCGTCCCAGCGGGCGCGCAGGTCGGCGGCGGTGGACTCGCAGATCCGGCGGGCGAGCAGCCAGCCCAGGGCCGGGGCGATGATCATGCCGCGCAGGTAGAGGCCGAGGAAACCGGTGAACGGCAGCCTGAACATCAGGACGGCGACGACGAGGGCGATGCCGACCAGCATCGCCGTGCCGAGCCAGGACGCCTGCTTCTTCTCCGCGGCGGCCAGGCTCTTGCGGAGCTGGAACAGGCCCAGCCACAGCAGCAGGCCGGGGAGGAACACCACACCGCAGACGAGCATGATCAGGCGGAGCTTGCCGTCACGCTCCTTGCGGATGCGGGAGGCGGCCAGGCAGTGCTCCACGACGGTCTGCGGGTCGGCGCCGAAGGACTGGATGAGCGGCTTGCGGCCGGAGCCGAGGGTGCGGGCCTCGACGGCGCGGCAGAAGGCCTCGCCGAGGCTGGGTTCGAAGAGGGAGATCTTCGGGGGCTTGACCGTGGCGGGGTGGTTCTCGCTGTTGGCGTCGAGGATCTTCGCCAGTTTGGTGTCTTTCCCGCCGTCGCGGTACGCGGCCGAGGCGAGGGCGTTGGTCGCCGCCGTCTGCCCCCCGCCGCCCTGGAGCGGGATCTGTGCTCCGGGCCTGAAATCGAATCCGTCGTCCGCCACCGCTGCCCCCATCGCTGCGCGTTCGTGCCCTTTGGTGCGCCGACGAGCCTATCGACGCATCTCGCCCCATGGTCATGGGACAGGGAAATGCCGCCCACCGCAAGCTGCTTGGGTGGGCGGCGTCTCCCGACACCTTGCCAGTTACGTTCCCTGCCCGGCCTGTTCGCGCACCTTGTCCGCCACTTGAGGTGGCATGGGTTCGTGGCGGGCGTAGGCCCGGGCATAGCGGCCCGTGCCGTGCGAGACGGAGCGCAGCTCGACGGCGTAGCGGCCGATCTCGATCTCGGGGATCTCGGCGCGGATCCGGGTGCGTCCGGCGCCCGCCTGCTCGGTGCCGACGACGCGGCCGCGGCGGCCGGCGAGGTCGCTCATGACCGGGCCGACGTACTCGTCGGGGACGACGACGGCGACCTCCGCGACGGGTTCGAGGAGCTCGATGCGGGCCTCGGCGGCGGCCTCGCGCAGGGCCAGCGCTCCGGCGGTCTGGAAGGCGGCGTCGGAGGAGTCCACCGAGTGCGCCTTGCCGTCGAGGAGGGTGACGCGCACGTCGACCAGGGGATAGCCGGCCGAGACCCCGCGCGCGGCCTGGGTGCGCACGCCCTTCTCCACGGACGGGATGAACTGGCGGGGCACGGCGCCGCCGACGACCTTGTCGACGAACTCGATGCCGCTGCCGGGCGGGAGCGGCTCGACCTCGATCTCGCAGATCGCGAACTGGCCGTGGCCGCCGGACTGTTTGACGTGCCGACCGCGCCCAGCCGCCTTGGCGCCGAAGGTCTCGCGCAGGCTCACCTTGTGGGGCACGGGATCGACCTGGACGCCGTAGCGGTTGCGCAGCCGCTCCAGCGCGACGTCCTGGTGGGCCTCCCCGAGGCACCACAGGACGACCTGGTGGGTGTGCGGGTTCTGCTCCAGCCTCATCGTGGGGTCCTCGGCGACGAGGCGGGCCAAGCCCTGCGAGAGCTTGTCCTCGTCGGCCTTGCTGTGGGCCTCGATGGCGATGGGGAGGAGGGGGTCGGGCATGGCCCAGGGCTCCATGAGGAGCGGATCGTCCTTGGCGGAGAGGGTGTCGCCGGTCTCGGCGCGGGTGAGTTTGGCCACGCAGGCGAGGTCGCCCGCGATGCCCCGGTCCAGGACGCGCTGCTGTTTGCCGAAGGGGGAGGTCAGGCTGCCGATCTTTTCGTCCACGTCGTGGTCCTCGTGGCCCCGGTCGGTCAGGCCGTGCCCGCTGACGTGGACGGTCTGCTCGGGGCGCAGGGTGCCGGAGAAGACGCGGACGAGGGAGACGCGCCCCACGTAGGGGTCGGAGGAGGTCTTGACGACCTCGGCGAGGAGGGGGCCGTCGGGATCGCAGGTGACGGCGGGGCGGCCGGCGCCGTCGGGGGCGGTGACGGTGACGGGGCCGCGTTCCAGTGGGGTGGGGAAGCCGCCGGTGATCAGTTCGAGGAGTTCCACGGTGCCGAGGCCCTGCCTGGCGCCGTCGGCGGCCGGGGCGGCCATCAGGACGGGGTGGAAGGTGCCGCGGGCGACGGCGCGCTCAAGGTCGTCGACGAGGGTCTTGACGTCGATGTCCTCGCCGCCGAGGTAGCGGTCCATGAGGCTCTCGTCCTCGCTCTCGGCGATGATCCCCTCGATGAGGCGGGACCGGGCGCCGGAGATGAGGGCGACCTCCGCGGGGTCCGGATCACGTTCGGTGCGCTCGCCGGAGGCGTAGTCGTAGACGCGCTGCGAGAGCAGGCCGAGGAGTCCGGTGACCGGGGCGTGCCCGTCGGGTCCCGCGGGGCCGTGCAGGGGGAGGTAGAGCGGGATGACGGCGTCGGGGTCGTCGGCCCCGAAGATCTGGCCGCAGACGTCGGACATCTGTGCGTAGTCGGCGCGGGCGGCCTCCAGGTGCGTGACGACGATGGCGCGGGGCATGCCCACGGCCTCGCACTCGTCCCAGACCATGCGGGTGGCTCCGTCGATCCCGTCCGAGGCCGAGACGACGAAGAGGGCCGCGTCCGCGGCTCGCAGACCGGCCCTGAGCTCTCCGACGAAGTCGGCGTATCCGGGGGTGTCCAGGATGTTGATCTTGATTCCGCCCCATTCGACGGGGACGAGGGACAGCTGGACGGAGCGCTGCCGGCGGTGCTCGATCTCGTCGTAGTCGGAGACGGTGGCGCCGTCCTCGACCCGCCCGGCCCGGTTGACCGCTCCGGCGGTCAGGGCCAGGGCTTCGACCAGCGTGGTCTTGCCGGATCCGCTGTGGCCGACCAGCACGACGTTCCGTACGGAAGAGGGGCGGTCGGCCGTCAGTGCCCTGCCGGCGGCTCCGGCTTGGTGTGATGTGGCTCCCATGATGCTCGTGCCTCCCGATGGTGACGGAGGAAGAAACGGGGTCCTTCGAGCTTTGCACTGGTGTCACACGGCGTCCATACGTCGTACCAGGGGGGTACCGGCGGCGGTCCGTGACGTGAAGTACGTCTTGCGCGGCCCGAACCGGTGGGTGCGCGGCGTCCGGGGGGCGGCGTGCTGGCTACGATGGGCCAGCCGGTGGCCGTTGTGGCCGTGCGGCCCAGCGACCCTCCGGGAAGGCCATGCTGAACAAGTACGCGCGTGCATTCTTCACGCGTGTTCTCACGCCATTCGCCGCATTTCTGCTCCGGCGGGGGGTGAGCCCGGACGCGGTCACCCTGATCGGCACGGCCGGAGTGGTGGCGGGAGCGCTGGGCTTCTTTCCCCGGGGCGAGTTCTTCTGGGGCACGATCACCATCACGCTCTTCGTCTTCTCCGACCTGGTGGACGGGAACATGGCCCGCCAGGCCGGCGTCTCCAGCCGGTGGGGCGCCTTCCTCGACTCCACCCTGGACCGGGTGGCGGACGCGGCGATCTTCGGCGGTCTCGCGCTCTGGTACGCGGGCTCCGGCAACGACAACGCACTGTGCGCGGTGGCCATCTTCTGCCTGGCCAGCGGCCAGGTGGTCTCGTACACCAAGGCGCGCGGCGAGTCGATCGGGCTGCCGGTGGCCGTCAACGGGCTCATCGAGCGGGCCGAGCGGCTGGTGATCACACTGGTCGCGGCCGGTCTGTCCGGGCTGCAGACCTTCGGGGTGCCGTCCTGGATCGGCGTGGTGCTCCCGATCGCGCTGTGGATCGTGGCGGTGGGCTCCCTCGTCACGCTGATCCAGCGCGTGGTCACCGTACGCCGGGAGTCGGCCGAGGCCGACGCGGCGGCCGCCTCGGCCGAGGGCGGTGCGGCCTGATGGGCGCGGCGCAGGACAAGCTGGTCGACGGGCTGTACGGGCTCGGCTGGGCCGGGGTCAAGAAGCTTCCCGAACCGGCAGCGGTGGCCCTCGGCCGCCGGATAGCGGACTTCGCGTGGAAGCGGCGCGGCAAGAGCGTGCTGCGGCTGGAGTCGAATCTGGCACGCGTGGTGCCCGAGGCGGGCCCGGAGCGGCTGCGCGAGCTGTCCCAGGCCGGCATGCGCTCGTACATGCGGTACTGGATGGAGTCCTTCCGGCTGCCCACCATGGACCCGGAGCGGTTCAGCACCGACGTCGAGTTCCGGGACGAGCACGTCCTGCGCGAGGCCATCGCCTCCGGACGCGGGGTCATCGTCGCACTGCCGCACCTGGCCAACTGGGACCTCGCCGGGGCCTGGGCCATCGGCCACATCGGCGTGCCGTTCACCACGGTCGCCGAGCGGCTCAAGCCCGAGAGCCTCTACGACCGCTTCGTGGCCTACCGGGAGAGCCTCGGCATGGAGGTCCTGCCCCACAACGGCGGCGCCGCCTTCGGCACCCTCGCCCGGCGGCTGCGCTCCGGCGGCCTGGTCTGCCTGGTCGCGGACCGGGACCTGTCGGCCTCCGGGGTCGAGGTGGACTTCTTCGGCTCCACCGCGCGCATGCCGGCCGGGCCGGCGCTGCTGGCGCAGCAGACGGGGGCGGTGCTGCTCCCGGCGACCCTGCACTACGGGGACACGCCGAAGCTGTACGGCCGGATCCACCCCGAGGTGCAGGTCCCGAAGACCGGCACCCGGGAGGAGAAGACCGCCGCCATGACGCAGGCCGTGGCGGACGCCTTCGCGTGGGGCATCGCCGAGCACCCGGAGGACTGGCACATGCTGCAGCGTTTGTGGCTCGACGATCTGACCGACCAGGGGGAGCGCCCGTAGTGAAGATCGGCATCGTGTGCCCGTACTCGTGGGACGTACCCGGCGGCGTCCAGTTCCACATCCGGGACCTGGCGGAGCACCTGATCCGCCTCGGCCACGAGGTGTCGGTCCTGGCCCCGGCGGACGACGAGACCCCGCTCCCGCCGTACGTGGTCTCCGCCGGGCGGGCGGTGCCGGTGCCGTACAACGGTTCCGTGGCCCGGCTGAACTTCGGCTTCCTGTCGGCGGCCCGGGTGCGGCGCTGGCTGCACGAAGGCACCTTCGACGTGATCCACATCCACGAGCCGGCCTCGCCCTCGCTGGGGCTGCTGTCCTGCTGGGCGGCACAGGGACCGATCGTGGCGACGTTCCACACCTCGAACCCGCGGTCGCGGGCGATGATCGCGGCCTACCCGATCCTGCAGCCGGCGCTGGAGAAGATCAGCGCGCGGATCGCGGTGAGCGAGTACGCGCGGCGCACGCTGGTGGAGCACCTGGGCGGGGACGCGGTGGTGATCCCGAACGGCGTCGACGTGGACTTCTTCGCCAAGGCCGAGCCGAATCCGGCGTGGAGCGGCCAGACCCTCGGGTTCATCGGCCGCATCGACGAGCCGCGCAAGGGCCTGCCGGTGCTGATGGCGGCCTTCCCGCGGATCGTGGAGGCCTGCCCGGACGTACGGCTGCTCGTCGCGGGCCGCGGTGACGAGGAGGAGGCGGTGGCCACGCTGCCCGCGGAGCTGCGCTCCCGGGTGGAGTTCCTCGGCATGGTCTCGGACGAGGACAAGGCGCGGCTGCTGCGCAGCGTCGACGTGTACGTGGCCCCGAACACGGGCGGCGAGAGCTTCGGCATCATCCTCGTGGAGGCCCTGTCGGCGGGCGCGGCGGTCCTGGCCTCGGACCTGGACGCCTTCGCGCAGGTCCTGGACCAGGGCGGCGCCGGCGACCTCTTCACGAACGAGAGCCCGGACGCGCTGGCCGCCGGGGCGATCGCCCTGCTGCGGGACCCGGCCCGCCGGGAGGAGCTCAGCGCGCGCGGCTCCGCGCACGTGCGGCGCTTCGACTGGTCCACGGTCGGCGCGGACATCCTGGCGGTCTACGAGACGGTCACGGACGGCGCCGCGGCGGTCGCCACGGACGAACGCGTCCCGCTCCGCACCCGCCTGGGGTTCTCGCGGGACCCGTCGTCCTGACGGGCCGGTAGAGTCGCGGCCCGTGATCGAAACCCTTGTCTGGATTGCCCTGGCTCTCGGTGTCATCGGGGTCTACCTCAGCTGGACCGCCGGCCGGCTGGACCGCTTGCACTCGCGGATGGACGCCGCGCGCGCCGCGCTCGACGCGCAGCTCGTGCGGCGGGCCTCCGTGGTGCTGGAGGTGGCCACCTCCGGGGTGCTCGACCCCGCGTCCTCCCTGGTCCTGTACGAGGCCGCGCACGCCGCCCGGCAGGCCGAGGAGGAGCACCGCGAGGTCGCGGAGAGCGAGCTGAGCCAGGCGCTGCGGGCGGTCTTCGACGCCGACCAGGTCGAGGTGCTGAAGGCGGCCCCGGGAGGGGCGGAGGCCACCGAGGACCTGGCCGCGGCCGTCCGCCGGGTGCCCATGGCGCGGCGGTTCCACAACGACGCCGTACGGGCGGCCCGGGCCCTGCGCAGGCACCGCAAGGTCCGCTGGTTCCGGCTGGCCGGGCACGCCCCCTTCCCGCTCGCCTTCGAAATGGACGATGAGCCTCCGGCGGATCTGGCCGAGCGGCCGGTATAGAGGGCCGGTAGGGCCGCAGGGGACAAGTGAAGAGGCCACAGGCTCCACATTGGCCCTTGTAGTGGACTGGTCGGTGGGGTTTCCTCGGCCGAGTAGTCCCGTAGGCCCCGTCTTCCGTTCGAGTTCCTTTCGAGTGAGGTCAATCCGTGAGCACGCTTCCCACCTCCCCCCAGTCCGCTGAGTCGGCCATCGGCACCTCGCGCGTCAAGCGCGGCATGGCCGAGCAGCTCAAGGGCGGCGTGATCATGGACGTGGTCAACGCCGAGCAGGCGAAGATCGCCGAGGACGCCGGCGCCGTCGCCGTCATGGCCCTGGAGCGGGTCCCGGCCGACATCCGCAAGGACGGCGGGGTCGCCCGCATGTCCGACCCGAACATGATCGAAGAGATCATCGAGGCCGTCTCGATCCCGGTCATGGCCAAGTCCCGCATCGGGCACTTCGTCGAGGCCCAGGTCCTGCAGTCCCTCGGCGTCGACTACATCGACGAGTCCGAGGTCCTGACCCCGGCCGACGAGGTCAACCACTCCGACAAGTGGGCGTTCACCACCCCCTTCGTCTGCGGCGCCACCAACCTGGGCGAGGCCCTGCGCCGCATCGCCGAGGGTGCGGCCATGATCCGCTCCAAGGGCGAGGCCGGCACCGGCAACGTCGTCGAGGCCGTCCGCCACCTGCGCCAGATCAAGAACGAGATCGCCAAGCTGCGCGGCTTCGACAACAACGAGCTGTACGCCGCCGCCAAGGAGCTGCGCGCCCCGTACGAGCTCGTCAAGGAGGTCGCCGAGCTCGGCAAGCTCCCCGTCGTCCTGTTCTCCGCCGGTGGCGTCGCCACCCCGGCCGACGCCGCCCTGATGCGCCAGCTCGGCGCCGAGGGCGTCTTCGTCGGCTCCGGCATCTTCAAGTCCGGCGACCCGGCCAAGCGGGCCGCCGCCATCGTGAAGGCCACCACCTTCTACGACGACCCGAAGATCATCGCGGACGCCTCCCGCAACCTGGGCGAGGCCATGGTCGGCATCAACTGCGACACCCTCCCCGAGGCCGAGCGCTACGCCAACCGCGGCTGGTAGCACCGACATGACCCACACCCCCGTGATCGGTGTCCTGGCTCTCCAGGGCGACGTACGGGAGCACCTGATCGCCCTGGCCGCGGCGGACGCCGTGGCCAGGCCGGTCCGGCGTCCCGAGGAGCTCGCCGAGGTCGACGCGCTGGTGATCCCCGGCGGCGAGTCCACGACCATGTCGAAGCTCGCCGTGCTGTTCGGCATGCTGGAGCCGCTGCGCGAGCGCGTGCGCGCCGGGATGCCCGTGTACGGCACCTGCGCCGGCATGATCATGCTGGCCGACAAGCTGCTGGACGGCCGTGAGGACCAGGAGACCCTGGGCGGCATCGACATGATCGTCCGCCGCAACGCCTTCGGTCGCCAGAACGAGTCCTTCGAGGCGAAGATCGATTTCGCCGGCATAGCGGACGGCCCGGTCGAGGGCGTCTTCATCCGCGCCCCGTGGGTCGAGTCCGTCGGCGCCGCCGCCGAGGTGCTCGCCACGTACGACGGCCACACGGTCGCCGTGCGTCAGGGCAACGTCCTCGCCACCTCGTTCCACCCCGAACTGACCGGCGACGACCGGGTCCACGCGTACTTCGTCGACATGGTGCGCGCGGGGCTGTAACCAGGTCCCGGTAGGATCGGAGACGAACACTGTTGGTTACGCGAAGGAGACAGGCGGATGTCCGGCCACTCTAAATGGGCTACGACGAAGCACAAGAAGGCCGTGATCGATGCCAAGCGCGGCAAGCTCTTCGCGAAGCTGATCAAGAACATCGAGGTCGCGGCCCGTATGGGCGGCGCTGACATCGACGGCAACCCGACGCTCTTCGACGCCATTCAGAAGGCCAAGAAGAGCTCGGTCCCGAACAAGAACATCGACTCCGCGGTCAAGCGCGGCGGTGGTCTCGAGGCCGGCGGCGCCGACTACGAGACGATCATGTACGAGGGCTACGGTCCGAACGGTGTCGCGGTGCTCATCGAGTGCCTCACCGACAACCGCAACCGCGCCGCGTCCGACGTACGGGTCGCCATGACCCGCAACGGCGGCTCGATGGCCGACCCGGGCTCGGTCTCGTACCTGTTCAACCGCAAGGGCGTCATCATCCTGGCCAAGGGCGAGCTGTCCGAGGACGACGTGCTCGGCGCGGTGCTCGAAGCGGGCGCCGAAGAGGTCAACGACAACGGCGACACGTTCGAGATCATCAGCGAGGCCACCGACCTGGTCGCGGTCCGCACCGCCCTCCAGGAGGCCGGTATCGACTACGACTCGGCCGAGGCCAGCTTCGTCCCCTCGATGCAGGTCGAGCTGGACGAAGAGGGTGCGCGCAAGATCTTCAAGCTGATCGACGCGCTGGAGGACAGCGACGACGTGCAGAACGTCTTCGCCAACTTCGACGTCTCGGACGAGGTCATGGAGAAGGTCGACGCCTGACCGGCGTGCGACCGCTCACCTCTCGAACGGCGGGCCGACGGGGACACACCCCGGCGGCCCGCCGTCGTTTTGCGCCGATGTCGGTGGGGCCGGATAGCCTGCACGGACGGACAGTCGAACGGCAGGGGGCAGGGTGCGAGTTCTCGGTGTGGACCCGGGGCTGACGCGGTGCGGCGTCGGCGTCGTCGAGGGTGTCGCCGGGCGTCCCCTGACCATGCTCGGTGTGGGGGTCGTACGGACGCCCGCGGATGCCGAGTTGGGCCACCGGCTCGTCGCCGTCGAGCAGGGAATCGAGGAATGGCTCGATACCCACCGGCCCGAAGTCGTGGCCGTGGAGCGGGTGTTCAGCCAGCACAACGTCAGCACCGTGATGGGCACCGCCCAGGCGAGTGCCGTCGCCATGCTCTGCGCCGCCCGGCGCGGGATACCGGTCGCCCTGCACACGCCGAGTGAGGTCAAGGCCGCCGTCACCGGCACCGGCCGGGCCGACAAGGCCCAGGTCGGGGCCATGGTGACCCGGCTGCTGCGGCTGGACGCACCGCCGAAGCCGGCCGACGCCGCCGACGCGCTCGCCCTGGCCATCTGTCACATCTGGCGGGCCCCCGCCCACAACCGCCTCCAGCAGGCGGTCGCCCTGCACGCCTCGAAAGGCCGTACCCGATGATCGCCTTCGTCAGCGGCCCGGTCGCCGCGCTCGCCCCCAACCTGGCCGTGATCGAGGTCGGGGGAGTGGGCATGGCCGTGCAGTGCACGCCGAACACCGTCGCCGGCCTGAGGGTCGGCGAGCCCGCCCGGCTGGCCACCTCCCTCGTCGTACGGGAGGACTCGCTCACGCTGTACGGCTTCGCCGACGACGACGAGCGGCAGGTCTTCGAACTGCTGCAGACCGCGAGCGGGGTCGGGCCGAGGCTCGCCCAGGCGATGCTCGGGGTGCACAGCCCGGACGCACTGCGGCTGGCGGTGTCCACGGGGGACGAGAAGGCGCTGATGGCCGTGCCGGGCATCGGCAAGAAGGGCGCGCAGAAGCTCTTGCTGGAGCTGAAGGACAAGCTGGGCGCCCCGCTGGGGTCGAGTGGCCTGGTGGGGGCGCAGCGCGCCGCCGCGCAGGGGCCGGCCCCGTGGTCGGAGCAGCTCTCGGCAGCGCTGATCGGCCTCGGCTACGCGTCCCGGGACGCGGAGGAGGCCGTCTCGGCGGTGACGCCGCAGGCCGAGGCCGCCATCGCCGCGGGCGGGTCGGCCCCCGTGCCGCAGCTCCTGCGCGCCGCCCTGCAGTCCCTGAACCGTGCCCGCTGACCGTGCCCCCGCGGCGCCGCAGCCGGGGGCTCCGTCCCCGGACCCCTCCGCCGCGAACGTCGGCGGGGCCGGATTCGGCTGATGCCGTCCGGCCCCCGGCTCCCCCGGCCCCCGGCCGGCTCGGCAGGATTGCCCGGAGCGCGATCTCGGCCTCGCCGACGCCTGAGGCGCGGGTCCGGGCAGGTGGGGAGAGCCCCGCTGGGACGGGCCCGCACCCCGCAGACCACCGTACGAACCGAGAAGGCAGACTGACACCGTGAACTGGGACGACGAGACCGACGCGGAGACCGAGCGGCTGGTGGCGGCCGCGGCCGACGGCGAGGACACCGCCGTCGAGGCGGCCCTGCGCCCCAAGGACCTCGGCGAGTTCGTCGGCCAGGAGAAGGTCCGCCAGCAGCTGGACCTCGTCCTCAAGGCGGCCCGCCAGCGCGGCGCCACCGCCGACCACGTCCTGCTCTCCGGCGCCCCCGGACTCGGCAAGACCACCCTGTCGATGATCATCGCGGCGGAGATGGGCGCGCCCATCCGCATCACCTCCGGCCCCGCCATCCAGCACGCCGGTGACCTCGCGGCGATCCTCTCCTCCCTCCAGGAGGGCGAGGTCCTCTTCCTTGACGAGATCCACCGCATGTCCCGGCCCGCCGAGGAGATGCTGTACATGGCCATGGAGGACTTCCGCGTCGACGTGATCGTCGGCAAGGGGCCCGGCGCGACCGCGATCCCGCTCGAACTGCCGCCCTTCACGCTCGTCGGGGCGACGACACGGGCCGGACTGCTGCCGCCCCCGCTGCGCGACCGCTTCGGCTTCACCGGGCACATGGAGTTCTACGCCCCCGAGGAGCTGGAACGCGTCATCCACCGCTCCGCCCGCCTCCTCGACGTCGAGATCGACACCGCCGGCGCCGCCGAGATCGCCGACCGCTCCCGCGGCACCCCGCGCATCGCCAACCGCCTCCTGCGCCGTGTCCGCGACTACGCGCAGGTCCGGGCCGACGGCGTGATCAACCGTGAGGTGGCCGGTACCGCCCTCCAGGTCTACGAGGTGGACGCGCGCGGGCTCGACCGGCTGGACCGGGCCGTCCTGGAGGCGCTGCTCAAACTCTTCGGCGGCGGCCCCGTCGGCCTGTCAACCCTCGCCGTCGCCGTCGGCGAGGAGCGGGAGACCGTGGAGGAGGTCGCAGAGCCCTTCCTCGTCCGCGAGGGGCTGCTCGCCCGCACTCCCAGGGGGCGCGTGGCGACCCCTGCCGCCTGGGCTCACCTGGGACTCGTACCGCCCCAGCAGCACGGGAGTGGATCAAGCGGACAACAGGGCTTGTTCGGGGCCTGACGGCGCGGAGGTTCGCCCCCTCAGGAACTGCGGTGCCATGCTGGGCGTTGTTCCATCGGTGCGGACTCGCCTAGACTCCGCCGATGCCGACCCTTCAGGTCGGTATGCCCACCCCCCGTAAAAAGGCCGCCGTCCGCGTGCGGTCGTGCGAAGGATCTCCGTCCCGTGAATCTCGTGACACTCCTCCCGTTCATCGTGCTCATCGGGGCGATGTTCCTGATGACCCGTTCCGCGAAGAAGAAGCAGCAGGCGGCCGCGCAGATGCGCGACCACATGACGCCCGGCACCGGAGTCCGCACCATCGGCGGCATGTACGCCACGGTGAAGGAGATCGGCGACGACACCGTCACTCTTGAGGTGGCTCCCGGCGTCCACGCGATCTACGCGAAGAACGCCATCGGCGCCGTTCTCGAGGACGCGGAGTACAACCGCATCGTGCACGGCATCAGCGACGACGCGCCGCACGACGCGCCGGTCGTCCCGGACGACGCTTCGTCCCTGACCGAGGCCCCGAAGACGGACCTCACCAAGGGCAAGGACGAGGACGAGGCTCCCAAGCCCGACCTGGGCAAGAAGGACGGCTCCGTCGGTGACGCCGACGGCGAAGAGCCCAAGGACGGCAAGACCGACGGCGAGGCCGACGCGAAGTAGCGCGCGGGCCGGGGACCGCGGGGGCGCCTGACCGGCGGCCGTCGCGGTCCCGGTCAGTGACCCACTTCTGCGGGGGGCAGGGGTCCCCACCACACATTTTCGTGGCCGTCCGCGCGCTGACCCGGCGCGGGGCGGTTGGACAGGGAGAAACGACAAGGTGGCAGCACCGAAGAAGGGCCGGCGGCCCACGGGGGCTCAGGGGAGGCCGGGGCGCGCCCTGGCGATCATCCTGATCGCGATGGTGGCGCTCACCGCGGGGATGTTCCTCTCGAAGCAGACGACTCCCCGGCTCGGCATCGACCTCGCCGGCGGTACGAGCATCACGCTCAAGGCCAAGAGCGAGCCCGGCAAGCCGGACGCGATCAACGAGACCAACATGAACACGGCGGTCGGCATCATCGAGCGCCGCGTCAACGGTCTCGGCGTGTCGGAGGCCGAGGTCCAGACGCAGGGCCGCGACCACATCATCGTGAACATCCCCAAGGGGACGAACGAGCAGCAGGCGCGCGAGCAGGTCGGCACCACCGCCCAGCTGTACTTCCGTCCGGTCCTCGCCTTCGCCGACGGCTCTCCGGCCGCACCCGAGGGCACCCAGAGCCCGAGCCCCTCCGCGAGCGGCTCCGGCGCCCCCAAGGCCGGGGACGGCAAGTCCTCCCCGTCGGCCACCCCGTCGTCCAGCGCCACTTCCCAGGGCCGTGCGCTCAGTGAGGCCCTCAAGGCCCCGAACGCCCCCTCTCCCTCGCCCTCGGCGAGCGAGTCGAAGAAGGCAGACGACAAGGCTCCGACCCCCTCGGGCTCCGCGTCGGCCACGCCGCCGTCGGCCGATGAGCAGGCCGCCAAGACCCTGCAGGACGACTTCGCGAAGCTGGACTGCACCAACGAGGAGCAGCGCGCGGCCGCGGGCAAGGGCGCCAAGCCCGAGGACCCGATGCTCGCCTGCGGTCAGCGCGGCACCGCCTGGGGCAAGTGGGTCCTCGGCCCGGCCCAGGTCAACGGCCAGGACGTGAAGGACGCCAAGGGAGTCATCGACCCCCAGCGCGGCGCCTGGATCGTCACGATGCAGTTCACCGACAAGGGTGCCGACAAGTTCGCCAAGATCACCGGCGAGCTGGCCACCAAGCAGGCGCCGCAGAACCAGTTCGCGATCGTCCTCGACGGCCAGGTCATCTCCGACCCGTCCGTGAGCCAGGCGCTGACCGGCGGCAACGCGGAGATCTCCGGCGGTTTCACCCAGCAGTCCGCTCAGGACCTGGGCAACATGCTCTCCTACGGCGCCCTGCCGCTCTCCTTCAGCGAGGACAGCGTCACCACCGTCACCGCCGCGCTCGGCGGTGAGCAGCTGAAGGCCGGTCTGATCGCCGGTGCCATCGGTCTGCTCCTCGTGGTGATCTACCTGCTGGTCTACTACCGGGGCCTGGCGTTCGTCGCCATCGTCAGCCTCCTCGTCTCCGCGATCCTCACCTACACGATCATGGCGCTGCTCGGAAAGGGCATCGGCTTCGCGCTGAACCTGCCCGCCGTCTGCGGTGCGATCGTGGCCATCGGCATCACGGCGGACTCGTTCATCGTGTACTTCGAGCGCATCCGGGACGAGATCCGCGAGGGCCGCACCCTGCGGCCGGCCGTCGAGCGCGCCTGGCCGCGCGCCCGGCGCACCATCCTGGTCTCCGACTTCGTGTCGTTCCTGGCCGCCGCGGTGCTGTTCATCGTCACCGTCGGCAAGGTGCAGGGCTTCGCGTTCACGCTGGGTCTGACCACCCTGCTCGACGTGGTCGTGGTGTTCCTCTTCACCAAGCCCGTCATGACGCTGCTGGCACGCACGAAGTTCTTCGCCAGCGGTCACCCGTGGTCCGGGCTGGACCCGAAGCGGCTCGGCGCCAAGCCCCCGCTGCGCCGGTCCCGTCGTACCGGTTCCGCCCCCGCCCCCGTCGACGCAAAGGAGGCGTGAGAGATGTCGAAGCTGGGAGATCTCGGCGCCAGGCTGTACCGCGGTGAGGTCGGATACGACTTCGTCGGCAAGCGCTTTCTCTGGTACGGCGTTTCCATCCTGATCACCATCACGGCGATCGTGGCCCTGGCCGTTCAGGGCCTCAACATGGGCATCGAGTTCAAGGGCGGTGCCGTCTTCACCACCCCGAAGACGGCCGTCTCCGTCGCCAGGGCGACCGAGGACGCGGAGAAGGCCTCGGGCCACGACGCGATCGTCCAGGAGCTCGGCACCGGCGGGCTGCGCATCCAGATCTCGGGTCTGGACACCGACTCGGCGACCGACGTGAAGAAGCAGCTCGCGACCGACCTCAAGGTCACCGAGGCGGACATCAACGCGGACCTGGTCGGCCCCAGCTGGGGTGAGCAGATCGCGAACAAGGCCTGGACCGGCCTCGGCATCTTCATGGTCCTCGTGGTGATCTACCTCGCCATCGCCTTCGAGTGGCGGATGGCGGTCGCGGCACTGATCGCCCTGATCCACGACCTCACGATCACCGTCGGCGTGTACGCGCTGGTCGGCTTCGAGGTCACCCCGGGTACGGTCATCGGTCTGCTGACGATCCTCGGCTACTCCCTCTACGACACCGTCGTCGTCTTCGACGGTCTGAAGGAGGGCTCGAAGGACATCACGAAGCAGACCCGCTTCACGTACAGCGAGATCGCCAACCGCAGCATCAACGGCACGCTGGTCCGCTCGATCAACACCACGGTCGTGGCGCTGCTGCCGGTCGGCGCCCTGCTCTTCATCGGCGGCGGCTTCCTCGGCGCCGGCATGCTGAACGACATCTCGCTGTCGCTGTTCGTCGGCCTCGCGGCCGGTGCGTACTCCTCGATCTTCATCGCGACCCCGCTGGTCGTGGACCTCAAGGAGCGCGAGCCGGCGATGAAGGCCCTGAGGAAGCGGGTTCTCGCGAAGCGGGAGGCCGCGGCGGCCAGGGGCGAGTCCGCGGGCGAGGGCTACGGGTCCGAGGACGAGCCGCAGGTCGTGGCGCAGGGCCGCGCGGGGCGGCGCCGGTGACCGGGTTCCTGTCCGATGACGTGCGCGAGCTGCTGCTCAGCCGGATCAAGGACGTACCGGACTACCCGAAGCCGGGCGTGATGTTCAAGGACATCACCCCGCTGCTGGCGGACCCGGAGGCGTTCGCCGCGCTGACGGGCGTGCTGGTGGAGCTGGCCGGGCGGTACGGCGCGACGAAGATCGTCGGCCTGGAGGCGCGCGGGTTCATCCTGGCGGCTCCGGTGGCCGTGGCCGCCGGGATCGGCTTCGTGCCGGTGCGCAAGGCCGGGAAGCTGCCGGGCGCGACGCTGGCGCAGTCGTACGAGCTGGAGTACGGGACCGCGGAGATCGAGGTCCACGCGGAGGATCTGGCGGCCGGTGACCGGGTCATGGTCATCGACGACGTGCTGGCCACCGGTGGCACCGCCGAAGCCTCGCTCTCGCTGATCCGGCGGGCCGGGGCCGAGGTCGCCGGTGTGGCGGTCCTGATGGAACTGTCGTTCCTGCCGGGGCGGGCCAAGCTGGCCGGTGCGCTCGACGCGGCCCCGCTGGATGCGCTGATCGTGGTCTGACCACCCGAATGCCGCGAGCGGCGGGTACCCGGGACGCCCCGGGTACCCGCCGCTTCTGCGTGCGGCGCCGCTGCCGCGGGCCGGCCCCCGGCCCCCCTCGCACTCCCGGCTCCGGCCGGGCGGGACCCCGGGCGGAGCCGGCGCCGCCCCGCCGGGGCGGATCGCCGGGGGCGGACGCGCGCCGGACCGGCCGGGGCCGAGGCTCGGGGGAACGACCGGGCGCAACCCTCGCTACGATGGGTTATCCGGACCGGACACGGGCACCGGATCCTCCCCCAGGCTCCGTCCGGGGGGACCCCCGTGAGGAGCGCTCTTGCCAGACGAGGTCCAGCCAATCTCCGCCGCGCAGCCCGACCCGCAGGCCGAGCAGGCCGCGGCACCCGCCGCCACGCCCCCGCCGGCCCCGCCGGTCAAGCCCGCGCCGGCGAAGTCGGCCGGGTCCTCCAACCGGGTGCGCGCCCGGCTCGCCCGCCTCGGCGTCCAGCGTTCGACCGCGTACAACCCGGTACTGGAGCCCCTGCTCCGCATAGTCCGCAGCAACGATCCGAAGATCGAGACCTCGACGCTGCGCCAGCTGGAGCAGGCCTACCAGGTCGCCGAGCGCTGGCACCGCGGCCAGAAGCGCAAGAGCGGCGACCCGTACATCACGCACCCGCTCGCGGTGACGACCATCCTCGCCGAGCTCGGCATGGACCCGGCCACCCTGATGGCCGGCCTGCTCCACGACACCGTCGAGGACACCGAGTACGGCCTCGAAGACCTGCGCCGCGACTTCGGCGACGCCGTGGCCCTGCTCGTCGACGGTGTCACCAAGCTCGACCGGGTCAAGTTCGGCGAGGCCGCCCAGGCCGAGACCGTCCGCAAGATGGTCGTCGCCATGGCCAAGGACCCGCGCGTCCTGGTCATCAAGCTCGCCGACCGTCTGCACAACATGCGCACCATGCGCTACCTCAAGCGGGAGAAGCAGGAGAAGAAGGCCCGCGAGACCCTTGAGATCTATGCCCCGCTGGCGCACCGGCTGGGCATGAACACCATCAAGTGGGAGCTCGAAGACCTCGCCTTCGCGATCCTCTACCCGAAGATGTACGACGAGATCGTCCGGCTGGTCGCCGAGCGGGCGCCCAAGCGCGACGAGTACCTCGCCGTCGTCACGGACGAGGTGATGGTCGACCTCAGAGCCGCGCGGATCAAGGCCACCGTGACGGGCCGCCCGAAGCACTACTACAGCGTCTACCAGAAGATGATCGTCCGCGGGCGTGACTTCGCGGAGATCTACGACCTGGTCGGCATCCGGGTGCTGGTGGACACCGTTCGGGACTGCTACGCCGCCCTCGGCACCGTGCACGCGCGCTGGAACCCGGTCCCCGGCCGGTTCAAGGACTACATCGCGATGCCCAAGTTCAACATGTACCAGTCGCTCCACACGACGGTCATCGGGCCCAGCGGCAAGCCGGTCGAACTCCAGATCCGCACCTTCGACATGCACCGCCGTGCCGAGTACGGCATCGCCGCGCACTGGAAGTACAAGCAGCAGACCGTCGCCGGCACCTCCAAGGTCCGGACCGACGTCCCGCAGGCCGCCAAGGGCAGCGCCGGACAGGACACGGTCAACGACATGGCCTGGCTGCGCCAGCTGCTGGACTGGCAGAAGGAGACCGAGGACCCGGGCGAGTTCCTCGACTCGCTGCGCTTCGACCTCTCCCGCAACGAGGTCTTCGTCTTCACCCCCAAGGGCGACGTCATAGCGCTGCCCGCCGGTGCCACCCCCGTGGACTTCGCGTACGCCGTCCACACGGAGGTCGGCCACCGCACCATAGGGGCACGCGTCAACGGACGCCTCGTCCCGCTGGAGTCCACGCTCGACAACGGCGACCTGGTCGAGGTCTTCACCTCCAAGGCCGAGGGCGCCGGCCCCTCCCGTGACTGGCTGGGCTTCGTCAAGTCCCCGCGGGCCCGCAACAAGATCCGCGCCTGGTTCTCCAAGGAGCGCCGCGACGAGGCCATCGAGCACGGCAAGGACGCCATCGCGCGGGCCATGCGCAAGCAGAACCTGCCGATCCAGCGCATCCTGACCGGCGACTCGCTCGTCACCCTCGCGCACGAGATGCGCTACCCGGACATCTCCTCCCTGTACGCGGCGATCGGCGAGGGCCACGTGGCCGCGCAGGGCGTCGTGCAGAAGCTGGTGGCGGCCCTCGGCGGCGAGGAGGCGGCCAACGAGGACATCGAGGAGAGCATCCCGCCGGCACGCGGCCGCAAGCGGCGCGGCAGCGCCGACCCGGGTGTCGTCGTCAAGGGCGTCGACGACGTGTGGGTCAAGCTGGCCCGCTGCTGCACCCCGGTGCCGGGCGACCCGATCATCGGGTTCGTCACGCGCGGCAGTGGCGTATCGGTTCACCGCGCGGACTGCGTCAACGTCGACTCGCTCTCCCAGCAGCCCGAGCGGATGCTGGAGGTCGAGTGGGCGCCCACCCAGTCCTCGGTCTTCCTCGTCGCCATCCAGGTCGAGGCGCTGGACCGGTCCCGGCTCCTGTCGGACGTCACGCGGGTCCTGTCGGACCAGCACGTGAACATCCTCTCGGCCGCCGTGCAGACCTCCCGCGACCGGGTGGCCACCTCGCGGTTCACCTTCGAGATGGGCGACCCCAAGCACCTGGGGCACGTCCTGAAGGCCGTACGCGGCGTGGAGGGCGTCTACGACGTCTACCGCGTGACCTCGGCCCGCCGGCCGTAACCGCCCCGCCCGGACGTGACGGTGGGCGCCACCCCCAGGGGTGGCGCCCACCGTCACGTCACGGCGTACGGGGCCCGTCAGCCGCCGAACTCCTCCAGGCCCTTCAGCGCCTGGTCCAGCAGGGCCTGGCGGCCCTCCAGCTCCCGGGACAGCTTGTCGGCCTTCGCGTTGTTGCCCGCCGCACGCGCCGCGTCGATCTGCTCACGCAGCTTGTCGACCGCTGCCTGGAGCTGGCCCGTCAGGCCGGCCGCACGCGCCCGCGCCTCCGGGTTCGTACGACGCCACTCGCCCTCCTCGGCCTCCTGGATGGCCCGCTCGACCGCGTGCATCCGGCCCTCGACCTTCGGCCGGGCATCCCGCGGCACGTGGCCGACGGCCTCCCAGCGCTCGTTGAGGGAGCGGAACGCGGCACGGGCCGCCTTCAGGTCGGTGATCGGGACGAGCTTCTCGGCCTCCGTGGCCAGCTCCTCCTTCAGCTTCAGGTTCTCCACCTGCTCGGCGTCGCGCTCCGCGAACACCTCGCTGCGCGCCGCGAAGAACACGTCCTGGGCCCCGCGGAACCGGTTCCACAGATCGTCCTCGGCCTCGCGCTGCGCCCGGCCCGCCGCCTTCCAGTCGGCCATCAGCTCGCGGTAGCGGGCGGCCGTCGGACCCCAGTCGGTCGACTTCGACAGCGACTCGGCCTCCGCGACCAGCTTCTCCTTGACCTTGCGGGCGTCCTCGCGCTGCGCGTCCAGCGAGGCGAAGTGCGCCTTGCGGCGCTTGGAGAAGGCGGAGCGGGCGTGAGAGAAGCGGTGCCACAGCTCGTCGTCCGACTTGCGGTCCAGTCGCGGCAGACCCTTCCAGATGTCCACCAGGGCGCGCAGCCGCTCGCCCGCGCTGCGCCACTGGTCGCTCTGCGCCAGTTCCTCGGCCTCGACCACCAGGGCGTCCTTGGCCGCGCGGGCCTCGTCCGTCTGCTTGGCCTTCTGCGCCTTGCGCTCCTCGCGCCGTGACTCCACGGTCGCGACCAGCTTGTCCAGCCGTACGCGAAGAGCGTCCAGGTCGCCCACGGCATGGTGCTCGTCGACCTGCGTGCGCAGGTGGTCGATCGCCGTCTGCGCGTCCTTGGCGGACAGATCGGTGGTCCGCACCCGCTTTTCGAGGAGGCCGATCTCGACCACCAGGCCCTCGTACTTGCGCTCGAAATAGGCCAGGGCCTCCTCAGGGGTGCCCGCCTGCCACGAGCCGACGACCTGCTCGCCATCGGCAGTACGCACGTACACGGTGCCCGTCTCGTCGACTCGGCCCCACGGGTCGCTGCTCACAGCGCCTCCTCCACCTGATGCCTTGCGAGGGGTTCACCCCCTGGGCATCGTCCACAGTTTCCTGGGGCGGGCAGCGCCCGCCCTGCACAACGCCAACATAGGCGACCGCCGGGCCGCCTGTCCGCATCCCGCACGACGGAATATCGACGTAGGCGCGGGACGCGGACGCGGGCCCGGGGGTTGGCCTGCTTCCGGTCAGTTCTGGGTGACGGTGCCCTTCTCGATCTTGACTTCCTTCTTCGGGGCCCCGTCCTGGCCGCCGTCGGCCGTACCGGCCTTGGCGACCTCTTCCAGGACCTTCAGCCCGGCGGCGTCGATCTTGCCGAACGGGGTGTACGAGGGCGCCAGCGGGCTGTCCTTGTAGACCAGGAAGAACTGGCTGCCGCCCGAGCCTGGCCGGCCGGTGTTGGCCATCGCGACCGTGCCGGCCGGGTAGATCACCTGGCCCTGGTCGTTCGCCTTGCCGAGGGAGTCCAGGTTCTCGTCCGGGATCGTGTAGCCGGGGCCGCCCATGCCGGTGCCCTCGGGGTCGCCGCACTGGAGCACGAAGATCCCGCCGCTCGTCAGCCGGTGGCACTTCGTGTTGTCGAAGTAGCCCTTGTCGGCGAGCGACTTGAAGGAGTTCACGGTCTGCGGGGTCTTGGCCGCGTCCATCGCGAAGGTGACATCGCCCGCGCTGGTCTTCAGGGCGAAGGTGTACGTGGCCTTCTGGTCGATGGCCATCTCGGGCGACGGGGACTGCTTGGGCGTCGGCGCTGCCGAGGGGGTGGCGGACGGGTCCGCCGCCTGGTCCTTCTTGTCCGAGTCGAAGACGCCGCCCACGATGAGGCCGACCAGCGTCGCGACCACCACGGCCACCGCGGCGCCGATGATCGCCGTGCGCTGGCGCGTCTTGCGCCGGGCCTCGGCCCGGCGCTTCTGCTGCCGCTCGTACTTCTCCCTGGCGAGCTGTCGCCGTCGCTGATCGCTCGTGACCACCGGGTCGTCTCCTTGTGCGTGTCTGGTACTGCTGTCCGGGCTGGGCTAGGCCGTACCGTATATGGGTTCGCTGTGTGATGAGGGGCGCCGGTAGGCTCTGAGCAGCAGCATTCCGAACTGCAGCCTCCCGCCGGACGACGATTGAGGACGAACGTGCTGATTGCCGGGTTCCCCGCCGGGGCCTGGGGGACCAACTGTTACGTGGTCGCCCCCGCCGCCGGTGAGGAGTGCGTCATCATCGACCCGGGCCACCAAGCCGCCCAGGGTGTCGAGGAGACGCTGAAGAAGCATCGGCTCAAGCCCGTCGCGGTCGTGCTGACCCATGGCCACATCGATCATGTGGCCTCCGTGGTCCCGGTGTGCGGAGCACACGACGTACCGGCCTGGATCCACCCCGAGGACCGCTACATGATGAGCGACCCGGAGAAGGCCCTCGGCCGCTCCATCGGGATGCCGCTCATGGGCGAGCTGACCGTGGGCGAGCCGGACGACGTCCGTGAGCTGACCGACGGCGCCCGCCTGAAACTGGCCGGAATGGACTTCTCCGTGGCGCACGCGCCGGGGCATACCAAGGGGTCGGTGACCTTCCGGATGCCCGAGCTGGCCGACATTCCGCCGGTCTTCTTCTCGGGCGACCTGCTCTTCGCCGGCTCCATCGGACGCACCGACCTGCCCGGTGGCTCCCACGCCGAGATCCTCGAGTCGCTGGCCCGCGTGTGCCTGCCGCTCGACGACTCGACCGTGGTGCTGTCCGGCCACGGTCCCCAGACCACCATCGGCCGCGAGCGCGCGACCAACCCGTACCTGCGGGAGGTCGCCGCCGGCCTGGGAGCGGACCCCAGGGTTGCCGCTCCCGCCCCACGACGAGGAATGTGACGAGAGCTTCCGTGGCTACTTTTCAGGCCCCCAAGGGCACGTACGACCTGATCCCGCCGGTCTCCGTGAAGTACCTGGCGGTGCGCGAGGCCATCTCCGCCCCGCTGCGGAACTCCGGCTACGGCTACATCGAGACGCCCGGCTTCGAGGACGTCGGTCTCTTCGCCCGCGGCGTGGGCGAGTCCACCGACATCGTCTCCAAGGAGATGTACGCCTTCGAGACCAAGGGCGGCGACCAGCTGGCCCTGCGTCCCGAGGGCACGGCCTCGGTGCTGCGCGCGGCGCTGGAGGCGAGCCTGCACAAGAAGGGCAACCTGCCGGTCAAGCTCTGGTACTCGGGCTCGTACTACCGCTACGAGAAGCCGCAGAAGGGCCGCTACCGCCACTTCTCGCAGGTCGGTGCCGAGGCCATCGGCGCCGAGGACCCGGCGCTGGACGCCGAGCTGATCATCCTGGCCGACCAGGCGTACCGCTCGCTGGGCCTGCGCAACTTCCGGATCCTGCTGAACTCGCTGGGCGACAAGGAGTGCCGCCCGGTCTACCGGGAGGCGCTGCAGTCGTTCCTGCGCGGGCTGGACCTCGACGAGGAGACCGTCCGCCGGGCCGAGATCAACCCGCTGCGCGTCCTCGACGACAAGCGCACGGACGTGCAGAAGCAGCTGGTCGGCGCGCCCATGCTGCGGGACTACCTGTGCGACGCGTGCAAGGCGTACCACGAGGAGGTGCGGTCGCTGATCACGGCGGCCGGGGTCGCCTTCGAGGACGACGAGAAGCTGGTGCGCGGGCTGGACTACTACACCCGCACCACCTTCGAGTTCGTCCACGACGGTCTGGGCTCGCAGTCGGCGGTCGGCGGCGGCGGCCGTTACGACGGTCTGTCCGAGATGATCGGCGGACCGGCGCTGCCCTCCGTGGGCTGGGCGCTGGGAGTGGACCGTACGGTGCTCGCGCTCGAGGCCGAGGGCGTGGAGCTGGACATTCCCGCGTCGACCTCGGTCTTCGCCGTCGCGCTCGGCGACGAGGCCCGGCGGGTGCTGTTCGGGAAGATCACCGAGCTCCGCAAGGCCGGGATCGCGGCCGACTTCTCGTACGGCGGCAAGGGCCTCAAGGGGGCGATGAAGGACGCGAACCGGTCGGGCGCGCGCCTCGCCGTCGTCGCCGGTGAGCGCGACCTGGCCGAGGGCCTGGTCCAGCTGAAGGACATGGAGTCCGGCGAGCAGTCCCCGGTGGCCCTGGCCGATCTGGTCGCCACCGTCCAGGCCCGCCTGGCCTGATCCGCCCGCCTGGCCACCGGCGCCCCCGCCGAGGACCTCGTCGACACCCTGCTGATCCTC
>NZ_JBHJTK010000044.1:0-56416 GCF_042267665.1 Streptomyces sp. NPDC056224 | reverse complement strand
CACCGACCCCGACGAGGCCGCCACCCTGCTCGCCGAGGCCTTCGTCGGGGACGTGCCGGGGATCGAGGTGCGCCGGGCCGCGACCGCCCTCCCCCTCGGGGTGCGGGCCCTTCCGCGTACCTGTGTGTCCGCCGGTCGGCCTGCGTGCCCGGCTGCGTGCCGGCCGCGTGCCGGCTGCGCGGGTGTGTCCTACGCGATGTGCTCGTTCTCCAGATCGCGCTGGTAGCGCTGCTTGAGGTCCGGCATCAGCCGGGTGATCGTGGTGAAGCTGCGCGGGTGCACGATCCCGTGCCGGTCCGAGAGGTATATGTCGACCTGCTCGGGGCTGGGGACCTTGCCGTTCTCCTCGATGTACGCCCGGAAGACCTCGTACGCGGCCTCCGCGAACTTCACCTCGTCGATGGCCGCGGCCGGGTCCTCGGGGAGGCCCTCCTGGCGGGGAGCGGGGATCGGCAACTGCTCCTGCTGCGGCTCCTGCTGGTCTTCGGGGCCCGTCGGGGGCATGACCGGGGTGGGCTCCAGGCCCTCGACGTACTGGGGGTTGTAGCCGCCCTCGTACGCCGCCTGCGGGGCGAGCGGCGCGGCGAACCAGGCGCTGTTGTGGGCGGCGGGCATGGCCGTCGGCTCCACGGCGAAGGCCGGTGGGGCGTGGGTGGCGGCCGCCGGGGCGGCCACCTGGGGCTGGGCCTGCCCGGCGGCGGGGGCGGCCGGAACCGGGGCCTCCAGGGCCGCGGCCGAGGCCGTGGCCGTGGCCGCCGGAAGCTGCTGCCCCGGCTGCTGCGGCTGAACCTGCTGAACCGGCTGAACCTGCTGTTCCAGGGGCGGCAGGACGGCCGGCTCGATGCCCGTCACGGCCAGCGCCTCAGGCGCCGTCCGCGACAGCGGCACGCCGATCCGCGCCAGCCGCAGCGGCATCAGCGCCTCCACCGGGGCCTTGCGCCGCCAGGAGCGCCCGTACCGCGCCTGCAGGCGGGCCTGGTAGATCAGCCGGTCCTGCTCCATGCCGACGGCCTGCTCGTAGGAGCGCAGCTCCCACAGCTTCATCCGGCGCCAGAGCTTGAACGTCGGGATCGGCGAGAGCAGCCACCGGGTGATGCGCACGCCCTCCATGTGCCGGTCCGCGGTGATGTCCGCGATGCGGCCCACCGCGTGCCGGGCCGCCTCCACCGTCACCACGAACAGGATCGGGATGACGGCGTGCATGCCGACGCCCAGCGGGTCCGGCCAGGCCGCGGCGCCGTTGAAGGCGATCGTCGCGATCGTCAGCAGCCACGCCGTCTGGCGCAGCAGCGGGAAGGGGATCCGGATCCACGTCAGCAGCAGGTCCAGCGCGAGCAGTACGCAGATGCCCGCGTCGATGCCGATCGGGAAGACGAGCGAGAAGTTACCGAAGCCCTTCTGCAGGGCGAGCGCGCGCACCGCGGAGTACGAGCCCGCGAAACCTATCGCCGCGATCACGACGGCTCCGGCGACCACGACGCCGATGAGTATCCGGTGCGTACGAGTGAGCTCCATCGCGGCCACCCGCGCTCCCCTCCCTTGTCGAGCACATGCCCATGGCATGCCGGGCACTGAGACCTTACCCAGCCTTTACCGAGCTGCGGCAGGCACAGCGTACGGGCGACCGCACGTCAGTGCCCCGCCAGCCCTGCCGCTCCCAAAAACTCCCGGAATTCCTGAAATTCGTGGAATATCCGAAAGTTCCGCTACTGCGCGGGCTGCGGGGACTGCGGCTGCTGGGACTGCGGCTGCTCCGGCTGCTGCTGCTTGTTGGCCGCGTCGACCGAGGCCACGGCCTCCTTGGCCGCCGCGATCGCGTCCTGGAGCAGCTTCGCCTGGTCCGGAGCGCCGGCACCCTCGTACGCCGCACCGTTGTAGTCGAGCGTGATCACCACGTTCTGCGTGCGCGCCACGATCGTCGTGTTGAAGAAGTCGACGTCCTTCTTCACGTTGTACGCGACCGACGTCCCCTGGTCGCCGATCCCGCCCGCGGCCTCCGCCTTCACGTTCTGTGCGCCCTCGGACGCCTTCGACAGCTCGACCTGCTTGTTGTACTGCTCCTCGGCGCGCTTGTTCGCGCTGCCGAGGGAGGCGTGCGAGTCGTAGCGGAAGAAGGAGATCGAGAGCCAGCGGTACTGCGAGCCCTTCAGGCCGTCCTCGTCCAGGCCGTTCCAGGAGCAGCTGGCGCGGCTGGCCAGGTCGTTCGACTTGGTCGCCGAACCGTTCTTGTCCTTCGCCTCCGGGACGAGCGTGTCTATCGTCCCGCCCTGAACGGCCTTGCAGGGATCGGGCAGCGTGGCGAACGCCGCCTTCTCCAGAGCCACGGAAGGCTTGCCGCTGGGCTTGGAGGACGAGGCGGAGCCGGGCTTCTTGCCGCCGTCCGAGCCCGACTCCTTGCCCGAGTCGGACGAGCACCCGGCGACGGTGAGGATGACCGGGACGGCTGCGCAGGCGAGAACACGGGTGAGGCGCGAGGCTGATCGGTGCATGTTTCCTTCAGTGCGTGTGTGGGGCTTCTTCGGACGCGGATCCGGGTGCGGATCCGGACGCGGATGTGGACACGGGACCCGGGCAACGGTAGCCCGATCGGGTGGCGGTGTGCTGTGCGCGCCGTCACCCGGGGCTGCGGCGCGCCCCGTTCACTCGCCCAGGCGCTCGACCAGAGCCTGCGCCAACTGCCGCGCCTTGTCCTGGGTTTCGGCGCTCGACGGGACCGTGCCGGGCAGTGCGGGCTGCACGCTGTACTCCAGCGTGACGATGACGTTCGAGGTGCGGAACACAATCCGCACGGTGCGCGACTGTGCCGCGGTGGCCCCGGCGGGGCTCAGCTTGTCGTCGATGAACGCCTCGCTCCCGAGGCCCTCCAGCACGCGGGAACCGAGCTCGACGGGCGGGGCGGACGGGCTGCCGCCCGGCGAGGGCGATCCGGAGCCGGGCGTACCGGCGGGCGTACCGGCGGGTGCGGTGGCGGGTGCGGTGGCCGCCGGAGGAGCGGCGGGCGTACCGGCGGGCGCACCGGCAGGCGTTCCGGCGGGCGCCCCGGTCGGCGTGGGGCTCGGGCTCGGGCCGGGGAACGGCAGGTGGGCGTCGGTGAGCTGGCGCACGTACACCTGGCGCGCCTTGTCGTCGTCGCTGGCGACGGCCCGGTCGTACGAGACCACGCGCTCGAAGCCGACCGACAGCAGTCGGGTCTCCTCGGGCGTCTGCGCGGTCCAGCGGCAACCGACGCGCCGGTCGCCGTCGTACGAGGCGTCCGCGGTTCCGGCGTAGAGCTGGTCGCGCTGTTCGGGGGTGAGGGAGTCCGCGGCGGGGAGCATGGCCTTGAGGCGCTTGCTGTCCGCCCCGGCCTTGCAGGGCGCGGGCAGGATGCGGTACTTCCCCGGTTGGGCGGGCGTGGCCGAGCTGCCGCCGGCCTTGGAGTCGCTGGGGCTTCGGGTCCCGCTCCCGCTCGTGCACCCGGTCAGACCGGCCGCGCCGACGACGAGTGCGGTGAGCATCGCGATGCCCGGCAGGGTTCGCCGTACCGCCTTGCGCTGCACGTCCAATGGCTCCCTTCGACCGGCGGGCCCCCCGACGGTCAGGAAAATGCGTTGCCGCGACTTGGGCGCGGATGGACACAATGTCTATCGCACACGCTGGTGCTGGCGCCGGTCCCCTGTCGTATTTGGGATCAAGAGCGAGGCTTTTTGCGTATTCAGACTTTTCTGTAGCTGTCGGGGAATTGAGACCTTATGTCGTATGTAGAGGTGCCCGGGGCGAAGGTCCCGATCCGGATGTGGACCGACCCGGCGTCGGTCGAGGACGGCGCGATGCAGCAGCTGCGCAACGTCGCCACCCTGCCATGGATCAAGGGCCTGGCCGTCATGCCGGACGTCCACTACGGCAAGGGCGCCACCGTCGGTTCGGTGATCGCCATGAAGGACGCGGTCTGCCCGGCGGCGGTGGGCGTGGACATCGGCTGCGGCATGTCGGCGGTGAAGACCTCCCTGACGGCCAACGACCTGCCGGGGGACCTGTCCAAGCTGCGGTCGAAGATCGAGCAGGCGATTCCGGTGGGCGTGGGCCTGCACAAGGAGGCCGTGGACCCGTCGCGCCTGTACGGCTTCTCGGCGGACGGGTACGACGACCTCTGGAAGCGCTTCGACTACCTCACCGATGCGGTCAAATTCCGTCAGGAGCGCGCCACGAAGCAGATCGGAACGCTCGGATCCGGAAATCATTTCATCGAGTTCTGTCTCGATGAGTCGGGTTCGGTCTGGCTGATGCTGCATTCGGGTTCCCGGAACATCGGCAACGAGCTCGCCGCGCACCACATCGGCGTGGCCCGGGGCCTCGGGCACAACCAGAACCTCGTCGACCGGGACCTGGCGGTGTTCCTTGCCGGCACACCCGAGATGGAGGCGTACCGCAACGACCTCTTCTGGGCGCAGGAGTACGCGAAGTACAACCGTGCGGCGATGATGAGCCTGTTCAAGGAGGTCGTCCGCAAGGAGTTCCGGAAGGCCAAGGTCTCCTTCGATCGTGAGATCAGCTGCCACCACAACTACGTCGCGGAGGAGCGGTACGACGGCATGGACCTGCTGGTCACGCGCAAGGGCGCGATCCGCGCCGGCAGCGGTGACTACGGGATCATCCCGGGTTCCATGGGGACGGGCTCGTACATCGTGAAGGGCCTCGGCAACGAGAAGTCCTTCAACTCGGCCTCGCACGGCGCGGGCCGGAAGATGAGCCGTACGGCTGCGAAGAAGAAGTTCTCGGCGCGCGACCTGGCGGAGCAGACCAAGGGCGTGGAGTGCCGCAAGGACTCGGGGGTGGTGGACGAGATCCCGGGCGCGTACAAGTCGATCGAGCAGGTCATCGACCAGCAGACGGACCTCGTGCAGGTCGTGGCCAAGCTCAAGCAGGTCATCTGCGTCAAGGGCTGAGGCCTGCGCGCGGTTGTCGGGGGAGTGGAGGGGCCCGGGCCAGTGATGGTCCGGGCCCCTCCGCGTTGCTCCCGCCCGGTCGAGCGGCGGTTCCGCTGCGCCTCGTGCCGCATGTCGCATCTGGAGGGGCCGGGCCCGTCCCGTGGGGGTCAGAGCTCGCGGTGGACCTTCGTGTTCGAGGCCTGGGCGCGGGGGCGGACCACCAGGAGGTCGATGTTGACGTGGCTGGGACGGGTCACCGCCCAGGTGATGGTGTCGGCCACGTCGTCGGCGGAGAGGGGCTGGGCGACGCCCGCGTACACCTTCGCGGCCTTCTCGGTGTCGCCGCGGAAGCGGGTGGTCGCGAACTCCTCGGTCTTGACCATGCCGGGGGCGATCTCGATGACGCGGACGGGCTGGCCGACGATCTCCAGGCGGAGGGTCTCGGCGAGGACGCGGGCGCCGTTCTTGGCGGCCACGTAGCCGGCGCCGCCCTCGTACGTGGAGTGGCCGGCGGTGGAGGACAGGACGACCACCGTGCCGTCGCCGGAGGCGGTGAGGGCCGGGAGCAGGGCCTGGGTGACGTTGAGGGTGCCGATGACGTTGACCTCGTACATCGTGCGCCAGTCGGCGGGGTCGCCGGTGGCGACGGGTTCGGCTCCGATGGCGCCGCCCGCGTTGTTGACCAGGACGTCGACCGACGGGTAGCGCTCCAGCGAGGCGGCGAAGGCGTCGACGGCGGCGCGGTCGGTGACGTCGAGGGCGTGGGCGGCGGCGGAGTGGCCGGCCGCGGTGAGCTCGGCGGCGAGGGCCTCGATGCGGTCCTTGCGGCGGGCGGTGAGAACGACGTGGTAGCCGGCCGCGGCGAGCTGGCGGGCGGTGGCGGCGCCGATGCCGCTGCTCGCTCCGGTGACTACGGCGGTCTTGGTGGCCGTGCTCATGTGCGGGGCTCCTGGTTCGTTCGTACGGGCGATTCCCCGCCAGCATAGGCGGGGCCCGTGGGGCGGCCGGGGCTCAGCGCCCGCGCGGGGCGTACATGATCACGGCCATGCCGGCGAGGCAGACGAGGGCGCCGATGACGTCCCAGCGGTCGGGCCGGTAGCCGTCGGCGACCACGCCCCAGACGAGGGATCCGGCGACGAACACTCCGCCGTAGGCGGCGAGGACCCGGGCGAAGTCGCCCTGGGGCTGGAGGGTGGCGACGAAGCCGTAGAGGCCGAGGGCGATGACTCCGGCGCCGATCCAGGCCCAGCCCCTGTGGTCGCGGACGCCCTGCCAGACGAGCCAGGCGCCGCCGATCTCCAGGAGGGCGGCCAGGGCGAAGAGGGCGGCGGAGCGGGCGATCAGCATGGCCGGAAGCCTACGTACGGGAGCGTGCGGGGCGTGCGGGGCAGGCGGGGCAGGCGGGGCAGGCGGTGTGGGTGGGGTGGGGACGGTGGGGTGGGGACGGCGGGGTGGAGTGCGGCGGTGCGGGGACGGCGGGCGGGGTGCGGCGGGCGAATGGCGGGACGGCATGCCCTCATTCGTGTGATGGTCCGACCGGCGCGGGCGGTCGGCGCCTAGCGTCCGCGCGTGGAGGTGGTGGCGATGCGCCGTGTTGCCGTACGGAGTGTGGTGCTGGCCGGGTTGCTGGTGCTCGGCGGTGGTCTGCCCGCGGGGGCGGCCTCCGCGGGGCCGGTCCTTGCGGCGCCGGTCCCCGCGGAGGACGGGCCGGAGGCCGACGTGGCGTACCACGGCCGGGTTTCCCTGGCCCACGCGCACTTGCGGATTCTGATGGTCCCGCAGAACGAGGGGCCTTCGGCGCTGCCGAACGCGACGGTGCGGTTGCGGCTGTCGGCGGCGCTCGCGGACCGGCAGGAGCTGGCGCCGGGCTGTGCGCGGGCCGGGCTGCGTGAGGTGGTGTGCGAGACGGGGCCGCTGCCGCTGCACGGGCGGGGGCGGCACATCGGGCTGGCGCTGGCCATGCGGGAGCCGGTGCCGGAGGTGGTCGTGCGGGTCGACACGTGGTGGAACGGCGGTGCGACGGACCGGAACCTGGAGAACAACGAGCACGTGGTGCTGGCGCTGGACACGGGCGACTCCTACGCCTTCTGAGCGGGGCCACCGCCCGCGGCGTCGGAGCCGGCGTTGCGGGCGGCGGGCAGGAGCCAGGCGGCCACGGCCGCGGTGAGCTCGGCGTCGGTGGGCCGGGGGGCGCTCCAGGCGACGTACCCGTCGGGCCGGACGAGGACGCAGGCGCTACGCCGCTGCGTGCGCCAGTGGAGGTGCGTGAGGGGGGCGCCGGGTGGGGTGGTCCGCCCGGGCGGGGTGATGAGGACGAAGCCCCCGGCGCGCAGGGCCTCGTACAGGCGCTGTCCGTGCGGGCCGGGTGCGAGGGCGAGGTCGGGGGCGCGGCGCCCGGCGGGGCGGCGGCCGCCGCGCGGGGGCGGGTAGGCGATCCCGATGCCGGAGACCAGGCCGAGGGCGCGGTCCCGGGCGGGGCCGATGCGGGGGAGGAGGGCGGCGCCGAGGCTGCGGGCGGTGCGGCGGACGGGGCCGGAGGCCGTGACGGCGCGGACGAGGGCGCCGCTGATGCGCAGGACGAGGCGGCCGACGGGGTGGCGTTCGCGGTGGTAGCTGTCCAGGAGGCCTTCGGGGTCGGGGGTGTGGCCGTGGAGGGCGGCAGCGAGTTTCCAGGAGAGGTTGGCGGCGTCCTGGAGGCCGGTGTTCATGCCGAGGCCGCCGGCGGGGGAGTGGACGTGGGCGGCGTCCCCGGCGAGGAACACGCGGCCGGAGCGGTACTGGGGCACCTGGCGTTCGTCGCTGTGGAAGCGGGAGATCCAGCGGGGGTCGTGCATGCCGTGGTCGGTGCCGAGGGCGGTGCGGGCGATGGCGCGCAGCTCGTCGAGGTCGACGGGGTCCGTGTCGCCGGCGCGGCTGTCGCGGCGCCAGCCGATGACGCGGTACCAGCCGTCGCCGAAGGGGACGAGGAAGGCGAAGGAGTCGGCGTTGCCGTCGACGGAGAGGAGCCCTTCGGGGGGCTCGGTCAGCCGGACGTCGGCGAGGATCATGGAGCGGACGACTGCCTGGCCGGGGAAGGGCAGGCCGAGGGCGGTGCGGACGGTGGACCGGACGCCGTCGGCGCCGACGGCGTGGCGGGCGTGGAGCGATGAGGTGCGGGGGGTGTCGGGCGGGGCGGCGGTCGGGTCGCCCGCCGGGTCGCCCGTCGGGTCGCCGGGGGCGCCGACGGGAGCTCCGTGGGGGGCTTCGTGGGAGGAGCGCACGTCGAGGGTGACGGTGTCGCGGTCCTGGTGCAGTCCGATGAGCTCACAGTCGTACCGGATGTCGACGCCTGTGGACAGCGCGCGACGCTCCAGGAGTTTCTCTGTCTCATATTGAGGGGTGATGAGCGCGAACGGGTAGCGGGTGCTGAGTCGTTGAAGGGAGAGGGCCATGCCTCCGAAGGGACGCAGGCGGTCGATCCGCCGACCGGTGGAGACGAGTTCGTCGGCTAGTCCGCGGGCGTCGAGCAGTTCGAGGGTGCGGGCGTGCACGGCGAAGGCGCGGGTGAGGTTGGCGGCGGTGCGGGGTCGGCGTTCGATGAGGGTGACGGAGAGTCCGGCGGCGGCCAGGTCCCCGGCGAGGAGCAGTCCGGTGGGGCCGGCGCCGACCACGACGACGTCGACGATGTCCTCGGTGCCCGTCGCGTTCTCTTTGCCCTCTGCGTCCTTGGCGAAGGTCATACCTCGGCAGTCTGCCAGCCGGGGACCGCCGGGGCCGGACGCCAGGCGCCGGTTCTGGCACGGGTGAGGCGGGCGGCGGGCGGCGGGCGCGGGTGAGGCGGCCGGCGGACGCGGGTGCGCCAAGCGCCGGCCGGCGCGCGCAGGTGGGTCAGGCGTCAGCCGGTGGGCGGCGGGCGTCAGGCTGTGCTGGAGTCGGCGGTGCCGAACTCGGCGAGCGCCTCGTGGACGATCCGCTCCAGGCGGGCGTGGTGGGCGCCGCGCCAGTAGACGCGCTCGCAGTCGGTGCACTGCGCGAAGACGTCGTAGGAGCGGTGCGTGCCGTGTTCCAGTCGGTCTCCCACGCTGTCCTTGTCGGCTTCGTGGAGCGGGCCGTTGCAGGCGGTGCAGCGGGTCCACGGCGCGAGGGTGGGCGCGAACCGGCCGAGGACGTCGCGCAGTTGCTCGTCGGGGTTGTCGCTGTAGACGTAGGCGCCGGCGAAGAGCTCGCGGCGGCGCAGCAGTCCGCGGTCGCGGGAGAGCAGTACGCGCTGTTCGGCGGCGGACCGGGTGGCGAGTGCGGGGTCGCCGATGTCCTCGTTCTCGTAGGCGGCGTCGACGCCGAGCAGGCGCAGGCGGCGGGCGAGGGTGCCGAGGTGTACGTCGAGGAGGAAGCGGAGCGGGGCGCCGGGGACCTGCTGGGGCCGGTCGACGCCGAACACCTCGACGGACTGGCCGTCTTGGGGCACGTACGAGACGGGTACCTCGCGGCCGTCGACGAGCAGGCGGCCGACCTCGGTGAGCGGGACGCCGGCCGATTCGACGACGTGGCCGAGGCTGGAGGCGCCGTCGGTCGTGGTCGGTACGCGTTCGGCGCGCCGGCTGGGCGCGGCGAACAGGCGCAGTTCGGGGGCGAGGGTGAGCTGAATGCCGGGTCCGTTCACCCTGTCAGCATGCCACTGACAGGGGGCTGGACGCGGCTGGTTTTAGGAGGTCGCGGCGGCGTGGTCGTAGCCGTCGCGGTGGGCGCTGACCTCGTCGAAGTGGTTTTCGGCCCATAGCTTCACGGAGGAGAGGAGGCAGCCGAGGCTGCTGCCGAGGTCGGTGAGCCGGTAGTCGACGCGTACGGGGACGGTGGGGGTGACGGTGCGGGTGACCAGACCGTCGCGTTCGAGGGAGCGGAGGGTCTGGGTGAGCATCTTCTGGCTGACGCCGGGGATCTTGCGGCCGAGGTCGCTGTAGCGCATGGAGCGGTCTTCTGCCTCGCCGAGGGCGCTGACGATGAGGCCGACCCACTTGTCGCTGATCCGGGCCAGGAGCTGGCTGGTGGGGCACTCCTTGAGGAAGGCGTCGTAGGCGTGACGGGCGTCTTCGCGGCGGCTTGCGGCAGTGCGGGTGGCCATGGGTGCCCCACTTCCGGGTCGGGTACGCACCTCGAAGTGCGTACTTACGAAAAGAGAGTACCTCTCCCTAAGTTAGTGCTCATCGCGAACGAGTGAACGAGCGAGCGAGCTGACGAACGCACCGAACGGGAGAAGACGACATGAGCGAGCAGAAGACGATGCTGGCGGCAGTGGTGAACGAGTTCGGCGGACCCGAGCGGGTCGAGCTGGCCGAGGTGCCCGTGCCGCGCCCGGCCGCGGGTCAGGTCCTGATCCGGGTGCGGGCCGCCGGGATCAACCCGGTGGACGGCGCGGTCCGCGCGGGCGTCTTCGGCGGCGCCGGGCAGCGGCTCGGGCTCGGCTGGGACGTGGCCGGCGAGATAGCCGAGGTCGGCGCGGACGTGACCGGCCGGAGCAGCGGCGACCGGGTCGTGGGGCTGCACTACGGGCCGGTCAAGCCGCTGGGCACGCACGCGGAGTACGCGGTCCTCGACGCCTCCGCCGTGGCGGCCGCGCCGGTCACCGTGGATGTCGTGGCCGCGGCGGCGCTCCCGCTGAGCGGGCTCACCGCCGCACGTGCGGTGGACCTGCTGGGACTCGCCCCCGGGTCCTCGGTACTCGTCACCGGAGCGGCGGGCGTGGTCGGCGGCATCGCGGTCCAGCTCGCCGCGAAGGCCGGGCTCGTGGTGACGGCCCTGGCGGGTGCGGAGGACGAGGAGCTCGTACGGTCCCTGGGCGCGGCCGCCTTCGTACCGCGCGGCGAGGCTCCGGCCGGGCCGGTGGACGGGGTCCTGGACACGGCCGTCCTGGGGGAGCCCGCGCTGGCCTTCGTCCGCGACGGCGGGGTCTACGTCGGCCTGATCCCCGGCGCCGCGCCCGCCCCCGAGCGCGGTATCCGGGTGGCGGAGCAGGAGGTCGCCGCGGACGGGGAGCACCTTGCCCGGCTGGTGTCCCTGGTCGACGCGGGCGAGCTGACCCTCCGGGTGGCGGACACCTTCCCGCTGGCGGACGCCCCGAAGGCCCACGCCCACCTGGCGACTCCGGGGACGCGCGGGCGGATCGTCCTGACCGCGTGACGCGTCCGCGACGCGTCCGTGGCGACTGCGGGGCCGGGCGGGGGTCGGTGTCGGGCCGGTTGTGTGGCCGGGCGGTGGTCGGTGTCGGGCGGGGGCGCTGCCGGAACGGGCCGGTGGACCGTGCCGGTCCCAGCGCTACGGCGTGTTTCGAAAGCGGCGCCGGGCGCCCGGAGGGCGCGGCCCGCGCGTCCGGTGCCGCATCCTCGTCGGCCGTCGGCCGTCGGCCGCGGCTCCCGCGGGCATACGGCGACGAACGGCGCGGACGTCTTCGGCCCGGCCCGGCCCGGCCCGGCCCGGATCGGATCGGATCGGACGGGACCACCGCGCGTTCCACGGGCCGCGGACCGTGCCGCGCCCGAGGCCCGGGAGTCCCGGCTGGACGAGCGGGGCATCGCGCACCCGGGCGTCGTCGAGGGCCCGGCAGGGCTCCAACTCGGCTGCGAGGATCCGGACGCCATCGCCATGGAGTCGTACCGTCCCGCCGCGCGAGGCTGACCTGGCGATTCCTTGCGAAATGTTCTTGTAATGCGCGGACAAGCGGATCAATTGTGATCATCAACTGGCCTTGCTGTAAAGGGAATTTACTTTTTTCGTCGCGCAATCTGGCCTATCGTGATCGGCAGCCGACCGGGGGGGAGGGCTTCGGCTGCCCTGCCCTCTCACTGAATCAAGTCAGAATCGACTGAGGGGGATCCGTAAGTGATCAAGAAGATTTCTGCGGGATTCATCGCGATGGCGGCCGTCGTGGGCGTCGTCGCCGCAGCGCCGTCCGCCGCGGCCGTTGACCGGACGTGCTACGACGGCAACTTCTGCATCTACAAGGACCGGGACTTCTCCCAGTCCAACTCCATGTACCGGACGAAGTACGAGTCCGCCCGCTGGGACATCGACATGCCGTCCGTGTACGAGGCCGACAGCTCCTGGTGGAACCGGCGCGGACAGTCGTCCAAGACCTACGGCGGCCGCTGGATGTCGTGGGGCGTGGAGGTCTGCCTCGTCCCCGGTGGTTCCGTGAACTACTACTGGGACGCCAACGACGACGGGGCGAGCAACACCCTGAACGACGGCTCCGGCTGCTGATCACCGCCTGAAAGGCTGGGCCGCCCCCGCGACGCGATGCGGGGACGGCCCAGCCGCACACTCAAGGGACACCGACATTGAACAAGCGCGCCCGGGGTACGACGACGGTGACCGTGACGGCGGTCGCGACGATGGTGTTACTCGGCTCCGTCTCCGGCTGTTCGGAGGCGGCACCCAAGGACATGGAGACGGCTCGCAGGGCACAGACCGCGCTCGACAGCGCCAACGCGGCTCTGGAGCAGGAGCGTGACGCCGAGTCCAAGCTGATCCGCAAGTGCATGAACGACAAGGGCTTCAAGGTCTTTCCGACCGAAGGCACCGGCACCGGCACCGGCACCGGCACCGGCACCGGCAGCGGTGACGGCACGGGCACCGGCGGCAAGAAGCGGAGCGAGGACCTCGCCCCGCTGCCCGAGACCGCGCGCACCGTGGGCTACGGGGCGGACCCGCGCCGGTCGGGCAACCAGAAGGCCCAGGAGAGCGCCGACGACTTCGACGCGCTGCCCGAGGACGTCAAGCGGGCCCACAGCATGGCCATGGACGGGTACGTCGACAGGCCCGAGGGCGGTGTCGAGTTCGACTTCGGTGGCGGCAAGGTCATGGTGCCGTCGAAGGGCTGCCGCGGCGAGACCCTCAAGGCCGTCTACGGGGACGTGAAGGAATACCTGCGGCTCAACTGGACGGTCTACAACACGGTCAAGCAGAACAGCGCGCATATCCTCGCCGATGACGACGGCTATCAGAAGGCCCTGGCCGAGTGGGCCTCCTGTCTGAAGTCCGCGGGATATACGGAGGTTTCGACTCCGGAGAAGGCCAGGGAAGCTGCACTGGCCTACTACGCGAACATTCCCGGTGGTGACAGTGCGGCGCTCGACAATGCCCAGCGTGCCGAGATCAAACAGGCGACCGCGGACGCCGACTGCGGAGTGAAGGCCGGCCTCAATACAAAGGCGCGGGACGCCAAGAGCAAGGCTTCCGCCGCCTCGCTGGTAAAGCACGAAGCGGAAATCACCGCGTGGCTGGAACTCGTCACCAAGGCCAAGGGCAAGGCCCAGGAACTACTGCGAGAGACGTCGTAACACTGCCATGAGCCTTGAACACCCCGAAGAGTCCCAGGTGGTCACGCCGTCCGGCGACCGGGCCCGGCCGAGGTCCAGGCGGGGCCTCGTCACAGCCGTAGTCGGCGCCGTGCTTCTCGGGAGCTCCGGTTCCGTCTGGTGGATCGCCTCCCAGGCCAGAACGCCGGAGCAGCGTGCTTCGAACGCCGCGGCGCCTCCGCCGTCCCAGATCACGGGGAAGGTCACCGACCAGCAGCTCGTCGAGAAGATGGAACTGGCCGGGAAGGTCGAGACGGCCTCCCGGACGACCATCACCGGCGCCCAGCCGCAGGGCACCAGCCGCGCGGTCGTGACGGCGCTGCCCGCGACCGTCGGCAAGAGCCTGAAGGCCGGTGCGGTGGTCGCCGAGGTGTCGGGCAGGCCGGTCCTCCTGCTCCCGGGACGCTTCCCCGCGTACCGGGACCTGAAGGCGGGCGACAAGGGACCGGACGTACGGCAGCTGCAGCGCGCGCTGCAGCCGCTGTACGGAACCGCCGTGAACGGTACGTACGGCCCGTCCACCGCCGAAGCGGTGCGCAAGCTGTACGCCGACGCCGGGCACGAGGCGCCCGTCGCGCAGGGCGGCGGTGCGGGCGGTGCCTCCCCGGCCGGTACGTCCGCCGGGGCGGGCACGTCCGCCCGCGGCGGCGCGGAGACCGACGGCGGTACGGGCGAAGCCCCCGGCGGCAAGGGCGCGAGCGCGCCGCCCGCCCGCAGCCCGGCCGGTTCCGCCACCCCGCCCGCCGCGAACCCGCCGGCAGCCGGTCCCGCCGCCGCCAAGCCCGGCGAACTCCTGCCGGCCGCGGAAGTGGCGTACGTCAGCGCCCTTCCGGCCGCGGTGGTGCAGGTCACCGCCGCGGTCGGCGACGCGGCCGACAAACCGCTCGTCGTCCTCGGCAGCGGCGGCCGCCAGGTACGGGCCACCCTCACCGCCGACCAGCGCTCGCGGCTGCGCGATCTGCCGGACGACGCGGTCATCCGCTTCGGCAGCGGTCCCTACGAGGGCCGGGCCGGCTCCCTCGGCGCCCTCGACAGCGCCTCCGACGGCAAGAACGGTGAGCAGCAGCAGGGGAGCGGGAAGGGCGGAGGCCAGGACGGCGCGGGCACGGCGGGTACGGCGGGTACGGCCGGCACGGCGGGCGCAGGGGCAGGCGCGGGCGCGGGCGCGGGTGCCTCGGGCCAGCACGACGCCCTGTTCGTCCCCACCGGATCCGAGGCCAAGGAGGGTGCCGCCCAGCAGATCACCGTCGAGATCCGCCGCAGCCCCAAGGGTTCGCTGACCGTTCCGGTGTCCGCCGTCTGGACCGACCTCGGCGGCGCGTCCACCGTCACCGTCACCGAGGGCGGCAAGGAGCGGAACATCCCCGTCGAGGTGCTGTTCACGCACGACGGCCTCACCGCGGTCCACGCGCTCGACGCGAACCTCAGCGCAGGGCAGACGGTCGCCCTCGTCCGACGCGGAAAGCCGGCGGGCAGCGCCACGGGGGGCACCGATGACTGAATCCGGCCCTGCCCCTGATTCCGGCCCCGGCCCTGGTCCTGGCCGGGGCTCCGGCTCCGGCCCCGGCCCCGCTTTCGTGCCCCTGCGCCCACCCGTACCCGTAGCCGCACCCGTCATAGAGATGGCCGGCATCGCCAAGACGTACCCGGGACCGCCGCCCGTGCACGCGCTGGCCGACGTCACGCTCGACATCCTGCCCGGCCGGCTCGCGGCCGTCGTCGGCCCCTCCGGCTCCGGGAAGTCCACGCTGCTGAGCGTGCTAGGACTGCTCGACGCCCCCACGCGCGGCCGGTACCTGCTGCAGGGCAAGGACACCACCGTCCTGTCAGAACGCGCCCGCACCGCCCTGCGGGCCTCGACGCTCGGCTTCGTCTTCCAGGCCTTCCACCTCGTCCCGCACCTGACCTGCGTACAGAACGTGGCCCTGCCCCTCGTCCACCTCGGCGTGCCCCGCGCGCAGCGGAGGCCGCAGGCCGTACGGGCGCTGGAGTCCGTGGGCCTCGGGCACCGGCTCGACGTCAAGCCCACCACGCTCTCCGGCGGGGAGCGGCAACGGGTCGCGGTCGCGCGGGCCATCGTCCACCGGCCCGCGGTCGTGCTGTGCGACGAGCCGACCGGCAACCTGGACACCGCCAACTCGGCCCGCGTCATGGACCTGCTGGCCGGACTGGTCGCACAGGACCGGGCCGTCGTCGTCGTCACGCACGACCCCGACGTCGCCGCCCGGGCCGACCGGGTCTTCAAGGTGGTGGACGGCCGTGTCTCGTAACCCCCGTACGTCCGCGGCGGATCTGCTCGTCCAGGCGTTCCTCGCGCTGTTCGGCCGCCGGTTCCGCACCCTGCTCACCATGGTGGGCATCTCCGTCGGGCTGGCCGCCGCGCTCGCCACGCTCGGCATCACCGCCAGTGCGGCCGGCGCCGTGTCCGACCAGTTCGACGCCCTGAAGGCCACCCAGGTGACGGTCAAGTACCCCTCGGAGGCCGTCGCCGGGGTACGGCCGCGCCCCCAGGGCGCCGACACCGAGCGGGTCCGCGGCCTCAACGGCGTCCGCACCGCCGGTCTGGTCAGCAAGGCCGGCGAACAGCCCGTCGTCTCGCGGTTGTCCGGCGGCGGGGAGAACGACCTGCCCGAGAGCACGCTGATGGCCGCGCAGCCCGAGGCGCTGCTCGCCATGTCGGCCGAGCTCACGCAGGGCCGCTGGTTCGACACCGGCCACGAGGCGCGGCGGGAGCGGGTGGCCGTGATCGACACGGCCGCCGCGAACCGGCTGACCGTCGACGGCGGGGCCGGCAATTCGGTGATCCACGTCAACGGGGTCGCCTTCACCGTGCTCGGCGTCTTCCGCGCCCCCACCGGCGACACGCGTCTCACCGGCTCGGTGGTCGTCCCGTACTGGGCCGCCCTGCAGGATCCGGCGCAGCTGGGCTTCGCCCCGGCGGAGATGATCATCCGTACGGACATGGGCGCAGCCGACCAGGTGGGCGCCGAGGCTCCCTTCGCGCTGGCCCCGGGCGCTCCGGACAAGCTCGTCGCGCTGGTCCCGCCGGATCCCCGGACCTTGCGCCAGGGCGTCGAATCGCAGACCCGGGCCCTGTTCCTGGGCCTCGCCGCCGTCTCCCTGGGTGTCGGTGCGCTCGGTGTCAGCAACACGGCCTACGTGTCCGTGCTGGAGCGGCGGTCCGAGATCGGCCTGCGGCGGGCGCTGGGCGCCTCCCGCCGGGCGGTCGCCGGGCAGTTCTGCATCGAGAGCGGGCTGGTCGGACTGGCGGGCGGCGCCGTCGGCACGGTGCTCGGCATCCAGATCACCGCCGTGACCTGTCTGGCGAAGGACTGGCTGGTGGTCCTCGACCCCGTGCTCACCTCGGCGGGCCCCCTGGTCGGGCTCGTGGTGGGTCTGGCGGCCGGCCTCTACCCGGCGCTGGCGGCCGCCCGGATCCTCCCGGCCGAGACGCTCCGGGCGGGCGTCTAGTGCTGTGACCGGCCCGGGCCCGCGCTGACCAGCGAAGGCCCTGCCCGCCGGTTCCCGTCGGTTCCCGTCGATTCCCGCCCGCCCATCGGCTCCCAGGCTCATGCGCCCTGGGCGCGCCCTCTCCCAGGGCGATGGCGAAAACCCGCTTCAGCGACGGCAGTTGGCCTTATCTGGTTGCCGTCGCCGATTCCGGTCGGATAGGAAGCCTGCATGCTTAGAGGCAGCAAGGTCGGGCTCAGGGCCCGGCATGAGGACGACATCCCGATCCTGCGGGCCGAGCTCTACGACGACGTGGTCAACGCCTCACGGGCCGAATCCGGGCCGTGGCGGCCGATCACGCCCGGCTCGAAGGATCCGCGGCTCGTGGTGGACGACAAGGCGCAGGGGCACGTCCCGTTCTCCGTGGTGGAGCTGGAAGGCGGCACGCTGGTCGGCACCGCGACGCTGTGGGGCATCGACAACCACCACCGGTCCGCGCACATCGGCCTGGGACTGCTGCCGTCCTCCCGCGGCAAGGGGTACGGCACCGACGCGGTCGCGACGCTGTGCCACTACGGATTGGTCGTGCGCGGCCTGCAGCGGCTGCAGATCGAGACGCTTTCTGACAACGCCGCGATGCTGCGCTCCGCCGAGCGCAACGGCTTCGTCCGCGAGGGCGTCCTGCGCTCCTCGGCCTGGGTGCTGGGCGAGTTCCTCGACGAGGTGGTGCTCGGTCTCCTCGTCCAGGACTGGAAGCCCGACCCGAAGGTCTAGCCACGGGGCTGCCGGCAATCCCCGGCGGGCGCACGGCGACGGCTGCGCCGCCGTGCGCCCGCCGTGTTGTCGGGGTGTCCGGATATGCCCGGACGCGCGTTCCTCGACCGTGTGCCCTCGTCTGCCCTCGTGTGCCCCGTGTGCCCCGTGTGTCTTCGATGTGCCCCGGCCGCCCGACGGGCGACTCCCGGGCATGGCGGGACGGGGACGGCCCGCGCGAAGGGCCGCCCACGGTGAACGAAAGACCAGGTCAGGGCCAGACCAGGCAGTACGCCTGGTGCCCGTTCTCGTGGAGGCGGTGCGAGAAGTCCTGCCATTCGTGGAGCAGCTGGTAGACGTTGAACGCGTCGCGCGGGCCGCCGCGGTCCGGGACCGTGGACCAGATGAACGCGGCCGCGCCCACCGATTCCTCGCCGATGCCGCGCAGCGGGTCGACCACCGTCATCGGGAGCTTGACGACCGCGTAGTCGGGGTGGAGGACGACCAGTTCCAGCGGGGGCACCTTGTGGAGGGGTATGCCCTCGATGCCGGTCAGGACCATCGCGGCCACCGTCTCCGGCTTGATCTTGGTGAACAGGCCGCCCATGCCCAGTTCGTCGCCGCCGAGTTCCTCCGGCCGCATCGTGACCGGGACCCGGGCCGCCGTGGCGCCGTCTGGTGCGCCGAAGTACTTGTACGTCACTCCCATGCCGCGGCCCCTGGGCAGGTCGTCCGGCGCTTCCGTGGGTCCCGGGATCGCGTCCGGCACCTCTGTGGAGCGGCGGCGGTGCTTGCCGCGGCGGCGGGCTTCGCGGGCTTCGCGGGCGCGCTGGGGGTCGAGGCCGTCCGTACCCTCGCCCGGTCCACCACCGCGTTGCATATCTCCACCCGACTGGTATTGCTTGCCCCGGCCCCGTGACCCCCGCCACGCAGCCTGATCATCATGGCAGTGACCTCCCCCGCGGCGGCGCGGTGAAACGCCCGTCCGCAAGTCTGTCGCGGCCTCTGAGACCATGGCTGGTGTGAGCTACCCGTACCCGTATGAAGCCCCAGTTTCGCAGACGCTCTTCGAGCGCGCCTCCCTCGTGACCCCCGGCGGCGTGAACTCTCCGGTGCGCGCCTTCCGCGCCGTGGGCGGTACGCCCCGGTTCATGGTGTCCGGCACCGGTCCGTACCTCACCGACGCCGACGGCCGGGAGTACGTCGACCTCGTGTGCTCGTGGGGACCGATGATCCTCGGCCACTCCCACCCCGAGGTGATCGAGGCCGTCCAGGCGGCCGTCGCCCGTGGCACCTCCTTCGGCACGCCCGGTGAGGGCGAGGTCGCGCTCGCCGAGGAGATCGTCGCGCGCGTCGCCCCCGTCGAACAGGTGCGGCTCGTGTCCTCCGGGACGGAGGCCACGATGTCGGCGATCCGGCTGGCGCGCGGCTTCACCGGCCGGGCCAAGGTCGTGAAGTTCGCCGGTTGCTACCACGGTCACGTGGACGCGCTGCTGGCCGCCGCCGGTTCCGGGCTGGCGACCTTCGCGCTGCCGGACACGCCCGGTGTCACGGGCGCGCAGGCCGGCGACACGATCGTCCTGCCCTACAACGACCTCGACGCGGTCCGGGCCGCCTTCGCCGCGCACCCCGGCGAGATCGCCTGCGTGATCACCGAGGCCGCGCCCGGCAACATGGGCGTGGTCACCCCGGCCGAGGGCTTCAATCAGGGGCTCGCCGACCTGTGCCGCGACAACGGCGCCCTGTACATCTCCGACGAGGTCATGACGGGCTTCCGTACGAGCCGCGCCGGCTGGTACGGCGTCGACGGGGTGAAGCCGGACCTGATGACCTTCGGCAAGGTCATGGGCGGCGGCTTCCCGGCGGCGGCCTTCGGCGGCCGCGCGGACGTCATGGGGTACCTGGCTCCGGCCGGACCGGTCTACCAGGCGGGCACGCTCTCCGGTAACCCGGTCGCCACCGCCGCGGGCCTCGCGCAGCTGCGCCTGCTGGACGCGGCCGCGTACGAGAAGGTCGACGCGGTCTCGAAGGAGATCCAGGGCCTGGTCACCGGGGCGCTCGCCAAGGAGGGCGTGGCGCACCGGCTGCAGACCGCGTCCAACATGTTCTCCGTCTTCTTCACCGAGGACGAGGTGCGCAACTACGACGACGCCAAGAAGCAGGAGTCGTTCCGCTTCAACGGTTTCTTCCACTCGATGCTGGCGCAGGGCGTCTACCTGCCGCCGTCCGCCTTCGAGTCCTGGTTCGTGTCCACCGCCCACGACGAGCGGGCGGTCGAGCGGATCGCGGCCGCCCTGCCGGCCGCCGCCCGGGCCGCCGCGGAGGCCACCGCATGAGCAGCAGCGAGATCACCGTCGTCCACCTGGTGCGCCACGGGGAGGTGCACAACCCGGACGGTGTCCTCTACGGGCGCCGGGACGGCTACCACCTGTCCGACCTGGGCCGGCAGATGGCCGACCGGGTCGCCGAGCACCTGGAGAACCGGGACGTCACCTACGTCGTGTCCTCCCCGCTGGAGCGGGCGCAGGAGACGGCCGCGCCGATCGCCAAGATCCACGGTCTGGACGTGGCCACGGACCGGCGGCTGCTGGAGGCGGAGAACGTCTTCGAGGGCAAGACCTTCGGCGTCGGCGACGGCGCTCTGCGCAAGCCCGGCAACTGGAAGCACCTGACGAACCCGTTCAAGCCGTCCTGGGGCGAGCCGTACGTCGAGCAGGTGGTCCGGATGATGAGCGCGCTGGAGGCCGCGCGCGACGCGGCCCGCGGCCACGAGGCGGTGGCGGTCAGCCACCAGCTGCCGATCTGGATCGTGCGCAGCTTCGCGGAGAAGCGGCGGCTGTGGCACGACCCGCGCCGCCGCCAGTGCACGCTCGCCTCGATGACGTCCTTCACGTTCCAGGCCGATCAGCTGGTGTCCGTGGGTTACAGCGAGCCGGCCAGGGATCTGGTGCCGGTGCATCTGCTGGCCGGGGCGAAGCCGGTGAAGGGGAAGTCCAAGGCCTTCGGCGCGTGAGCCGTGAGCCGTGAGCCGCTCGTGTTGATCCACAATCTGTGACGATCTGTTACAGCTTTACCTAAATAAATACAAGAGGCGCGGGAATCACCGTGTCAGCGCACAAGCTCAGGCTAGTTGTCCGTTTATATGACGGAATGTGAGCTTTGGTTCTGACGACGGGACGGTGACATGCGCGACTTCAGTCGAAGGGGAGTGCTGGGGCTCGGCCTCGGTGCCGCGGCCACCGCCGCGGCCGTGGCCGGGATCGCCGGCTGCGGCCTGGGTGGTGGGAGCAAGGCCGAACTGGGCAGGCCCGGGCCGGTCAAGAGCCCCAAACCGGGGGAGAAGCCCGCGGTCAGGCCCATCGGTGACGGCTCCACCGCCGACACCGGACCGCAGCCGGGCCAGCCGGCCGCGCCCGCGCCCCTCCAGCCGGGCGAGACCCCGCCTCAGTTCGTCGTCTTCAGCTGGGACGGGGCGGGGGAGGTCGGCAACGGCCTCTTCCCCCGCTTCCTCAAGCTCGCCAAGGACCACGGCGCGGCCATGACCTTCTTCCTCTCCGGCCTCTACCTGCTGCCCGAGTCGAAGAAGGACCTCTACCGGCCGCCGAACAACCCCGTGGGCGCCTCCGACATCGGCTACCTCAAGGACGAGAACGTCCGTTCCACCCTCGGATACGTCCGCCAGGCGTGGCTCGACGGGCACGAGATAGGCACCCACTTCAACGGCCACTTCTGCGGCGGCTCCGGCTCGGTCGGCAAGTGGGGCCCGGACGACTGGCAGAGCGAGATCGACCAGGCCGTCTCCTTCGTCACCAACTGGCGCACGAACACCGGCTTCACCGACCTCGAACCCCTGCCCTTCGACTACCGCAAGGAGCTGACCGGCGCCCGCACCCCGTGCCTGCTCGGCCGGGACGGCCTGCTGCCGACCGCCCAGAAGCTGGGCTGGCGCTACGACTCCAGCTCGCCCGGCGGCCTGCAGGTCTGGCCGGTGAAGCGGTCGGGCGTCTGGGACCTGCCGCTGCAGTCCCTGCCCTTTCCCGGGCACTCCTTCGAGGTGCTCTCGATGGACTACAACATCCTCGCCAACCAGTCGAAGAACACCACCAGGGGCGTGCCCGCCAACTACCCCGGCTGGCGCACCCAGGCCACCGCCACCTATCTCGGCGGCTTCCGGCGGGCCTACGAGACCAACCGTGCGCCCCTGTTCATCGGCAACCACTTCGAGGAGTGGAACGGCGGCATCTACATGGACGCCGTCGAGGAAGCACTCAAGGGCATGGCGGACAAAAGGGACGTACGCCTCGTATCTTTCCGGCAGTTCACCGACTGGCTGGACGTCCAGGACCCCAAGGTGCTCGCCAAGCTCCGCGCCCTCGGCCCCGGCCAGTCGCCCGGCGTCGGCTGGGCCGCTTACCTCACCGCCGCCTGACCAGGGCGTCGACACCCCGCCGGGGGGTGCGGTAGATCAACAAATTGCTCATGCGAAACTTTTCACATGAGCCTCAGCCGCGCCCGTGCCAGTCGAAACAGCCGCCGCTCGACCAGCGGCCGTGCCGCCCTGCTGACCGCGGTGACCGTCGCGGGCGTCATGACCCTGACGTCCTGCGGCGGCTCGGACGGCGGCGGCAAGGCCACCTCCACCGGTGGCAACTACGTCACGGGCAAGAGCGGCATCTCCACCGTCGCCAAGGGGGAGCGCGACGAGGCCCCGAAGCTCGACGGCGAGACCGTCGACGGCAAGACCCTCGACACCACCACCCTCAAGGGCAAGGTCGTCGTCCTCAACGTCTGGGGCTCGTGGTGCCCGCCGTGCCGTGCCGAGGCCCCCAACTTCGCCAAGGTCTCCAAGGACCTGGCCGACGGCGGCAAGGACGTCGCCTTCGTCGGCATCAACACCCGCGACACGAGCAAGGAGAACGCGGCCTCGTTCGAGGAGAACTTCGGGATCACCTACCCGAGCTTCTACGACCCCGCCGGAAAGCTGATGCTCCGCTTCCCCAAGGGCACCCTCAACGCGAGTTCGATCCCCTCCACGATCATCCTCGACAAGGAGGGCAGGATCGCCGCCCGGACCCTCGTCGCGGTGAGCGAGGATCAACTGCGCTCGATGATCGACCCGATCCTCGCGGAGCAGTGACCTCGTGGTCGAGTACGTGCTCGCCGCCGAGGCGACCGGCGTGAACACCACGGTCCTGAACGGGGCGCTGCTGCTTGCGCTGCCCGTCTCGGTCCTCGCCGGACTGGTCTCCTTCTTCTCGCCCTGCGTGCTCCCGCTGGTCCCCGGCTACCTCTCCTACGTGACCGGCGTCAGCGGCGCCGACCTCGCGGAGGCCCGCCGCGGGCGGATGCTGGCGGGCGCGCTCCTGTTCATCGCCGGCTTCACCGCCGTCTTCGTCTCCACCGGCGCGCTCTTCGGCTACTTCGGCGAGACCCTGAGGGAGAACAACGAGATCATCTCCCGGGTCCTGGGCGGTCTGGTGATCCTCCTGGGCCTCTTCTTCATGGGCGCGATCCCGGGTCTGACGATGCGGGAGTTCCGCTTCCACAAGAAGCCGACGGCAGGCCTGCTCGGCGCCCCGATGCTCGGCGTGCTCTTCGGCGTCGGCTGGACCCCCTGCATGGGCCCGACCCTCGCGGCCGTCACCACGCTCTCCCTCGACCAGGCGAGCGCCGGCCGGGGCGCGCTGCTGACCGTCGCCTACTGCCTCGGGCTCGGCGTGCCGTTCATCCTCACCGCGATCGCCTTCCGCAAGGCGCTCGGCGCATTCGGCTGGGTGAAGAAGCACTATGCGTGGGTGATGCGCATCGGCGGAGGCATGCTGATCCTGACCGGTCTGCTGCTCGTCACAGGAATGTGGGCCAGCATCGTCAGTGACATGCAGAGCTGGACCCAACGCTTCACGGTGGGGATCTGAGGACTACACGGACATGAGTACGACCGACAACGCGTCCACCGAGGCGCCGCGATCCGAAGACCCCGCCGAGCCCGCGCTCGGCGCGGCCGGCGCCCAGCTGTCCACCGCCCCGCTGGAGGACGGCCCCGCGGGGCCGGCCGCCGGCATCGGGGTGATCGGCTGGGCCCGCTGGTTCTGGCGGCAGCTCACCTCCATGCGGGTGGCGCTGATCCTGCTCTTCATGCTGTCCCTGGGTGCCATCCCGGGCTCCCTCATCCCGCAGACCAACGTCGACGCGATGAAGGTCGCCGTCTGGAAGCGGGACAACCCGTCCTGGGTGGGCGTCGCCGAGACGTTCCAGCTCTTCGACGTCTACAGCTCGGTGTGGTTCTCCGCGATCTACCTGCTGCTGTTCATCTCGCTGATCGGCTGCATCCTGCCGCGCTCCTGGCAGTTCGTGGGCCAGCTCCGCGGCCGGCCGCCGGCCGCCCCCAAGCGCCTGGACCGGCTGCCCGTCTACACGACGTGGCGTACGGAGAAGTCCCCGGACGAGGTCCTCTCGTACGCGCGGACGGTGCTCGGCGGGCGGCGCTTCCGCACGGAGGCGGGCGGCGGGAACTCCCTCGCCGCGGAGAAGGGCTACCTGCGCGAGGCCGGCAATCTGGCCTTCCACGTGGCGCTGATCGTGATGCTGGTGGCCTTCGCCTGGGGGCAGTACTTCAAGTCCGAGGGCGGCAAGCTCGTCCTGCGCGGCGGCGGCTTCTCGAACACGCTCACCCAGTACGACGACTTCAAGTACGGCAGCCTCTTCGACCCCGACGACCTGCCGCCCTTCTCGTTCACCCTGGACAGGTTCGACGCGACGTACGAGAAGACCGGCCCCCAGCGGGGCACCCCGCGCGACTTCAAGGCGTACGTCACCTTCACCGAAGGGGCGGACGGCAAGCCGCAGAAGCGCGAGATCCAGGTCAACGAGCCCCTTGAGGTCGACGGCTCCAAGGTCTACCTGCTCGGGCACGGCTACGCGCCGGTCATCTCGGTGACCGACCCCACCGGCAAGGTGATCTTCAAGGACGCCGTGCCGATGCTCCCCCAGGACGCCAGCCTCACCTCCACCGGAGCCGTCAAGGTCACCGACGGCTACAAGGACAAGGACGGCAAGAAGGAGCAGCTCGGCTTCAACGCCGTCTTCGTTCCGACGTTCGCCGGCGAGGGCCGGGGCATGATGTTCTCGCAGTTCCCGGAGCTGGGTAATCCGCGGCTCATGCTCAGCGCCTGGCACGGCAGCCTCGGTGTCGACTCGGGCCTGCCGCAGAACGTGTACCAGCTGAACACCTCCAAGATGGAGTCGTTCAAGGACGAGTCGGGCCAGCTGTTCAAGCAGAAGCTGGCGCGCGGCGAGTCGATGGTCCTGCCGAACGGCGCGGGCACCGTGAAGTTCGAGGGCATCGAGCGGTGGGCCACCTTCTCCGTCACCCACCAGCCGGGCAGCGGCCTCGCCCTGGCGGGTGCGATCGCCGCCATCGGGGGCCTGGCCGGATCGCTGTTCATCCAGCGCCGCCGGGTCTGGGTGCGCGCGGTGCGCGGCGAGGACGGCGTCACCGTCGTCGAGATGGCGGGCCTCGGCCGCAGCGAGTCCGCCCGGCTCCCGCAGGAGCTGGCCGAGCTCGCCGGCCACTTGCACCAGCAGGCGCCGACTGCGTCTGAACCTGTTGAAGAAACCTCTGAAGGAGAGCGCGGATGACGCCGCTCGCTGCCGCAGCCAACGAGAACCTGGCTCAGATCAGCAACTACCTGGTCTATTCGTCGATGGCGGTCTACACGCTCGCCTTCTTCGCGCACATCGCCGAGTGGACCTTCGGCAGCCGCAGCAAGGTGGCCCGAACGGCCGCCGCGCTGACCCCGGCCAAGGGCGCGGCCGCCCCCGCCGTGCAGGTCCGGGGCAAGGCGGGCAGTACGGCCGTCCTCGACAAGCCGCAGGTCGTCACCCGCTCCGCCGCGGGCACGCGCGACGTGCCCGACGGCCCGGGCGCCGCGGGCGGCACCGAGCAGGGTGACCTGTACGGGCGGATCGCGGTCTCGCTGACCGCGCTCGCCTTCCTCATCGAGGCGGCCGGCGTCGTCGCCCGGGCGATGTCGGTGCAGCGGGCCCCCTGGGGCAACATGTACGAGTTCTCGATCACCTTCTCCACGGTGGCCGTCGGCGCGTACCTGGTGCTCCTCGCGCTGAAGAAGAACGTCCGCTGGCTCGGCCTGATCCTGGTCACCACCGTTCTGCTGGACCTCGGCATCGCCGTGACCTGGCTCTACACCGACAGTGACCAGCTGGTCCCGGCCCTGCACTCGTACTGGCTGTGGATCCACGTCTCCACCGCGATCTTCTGCGGCGCCGTTTTCTACATCGGCGCGGCCGGAGCGGTCCTGTACCTCTTCCGCGACTCCTACGAGGCCAAGCTCGCGGGCGGAGGCAAGCCGGGCGGGTTCGCCTCCTCCGTGCTGGAGCGGCTGCCCTCGGCGGCCTCGCTCGACAAGTTCTCGTACCGCATCAACGCGGCCGTGTTCCCGCTGTGGACCTTCACGATCATCGCGGGCGCGATCTGGGCGGGCGACGCCTGGGGCCGCTACTGGGGCTGGGACCCCAAGGAGGTCTGGTCCTTCGTGACGTGGGTGGCGTACGCCTGCTACCTGCACGCCCGCGCCACGGCCGGCTGGAAGGGCCGCAAGGCCGCGTACCTCGCGCTCTTCGCCTTCGCCTGCTGGATCTGGAACTACTACGGCGTGAACATCCTGCTCAGCGGCAAGCACTCGTACGCGGGCGTCTGACCGGCGGGAGTGGGACGCTGGTGTCATGCCTCCTGTGAGCCATGGCACCAGCGACAGTCCCGGCGAAGGCCGCCTGCGGATCCGCTTCGAGCTGCACCTCCCCTACGCGTACGAGGCGCTGTGGCCCGCCCTGACCACGCGGGACGGGCTGCGCGGCTGGCTGGCCGAGGCGGAGGTCCTGGAGCGCAGGCTCGGCGGGGAGGTCGCGCTGCACCGGCTGGGCAGCCCGACGGTGGAGACCGGCCGCGTCACGGCCTGGGACGTCGAGCGGGTCGTGGAGTACACGGTGGGCGGGCAGGAGCGGATCCGTTTCCACCTGGAGCCGGTGGGGACGGACTCGACCGTCATCCGGTTCGTGAACGAGCGCCGCGTGGGCGGCCGGGCCGGGGCGCAGGAGGCCGAAGCCGAGGCCGAGCGTCTGGACCACCTCGCGGTCTGGCACGAGCACTTCGAACTGCTGGAGTCCGCGCTGGCCGGGCAGCCGGTGGACTGGGTCGTGTGGACCGGCGCCCGCCGGGACGGGCTGCGCGCGCAATACGCGGCCCTGACCAGGGCGTAGCGCGCCCGATCCGTCACCTGCTCACCTGCCCGGTTGCTCTATCGCTCACCACACCGGCCGCAGGGCCGGCAGTTCCGCGTCCCCGTTGAGGGTGCGCACGACGCGCCAGAGCTCGCCGCGCAGGGCTGGCAGATCGGCGCTGTGGCCGAGTTCGTCCTCCAGCTGGTGCAGGATGCGGCCCGCGACGGCCAGGTGGTCGACGGCCGCCGGTGTCAGGACGACCAGCTTGCGGCGGCCGCCCTCGGGGTGCGGCTCGCGGCGGACGTAGCCGCGCTTCTCCAGGTCGTCCACGAGCTGGCCGGCGGCCTGTTTCGTCACTCCCAGCCGCTCGGCGAGCTCGGAGGCGGTGGTTCCGGGGCCCTTGAGGACCTGGAAGGCCATCCCGTGCTGGGGCCGCAGGTCGGCGTATCCGGCGGCGGCCACGCGCCGCGTGAACTCGCCCAGCAGCAGCTGGAAGCCCAGGCCGAGCAGGAAGGCCAGCTCGACACCCTCGTCTTCGTCTCCGGTCACGGAAACATGGTGACACATGCGAGTCAACCTGCTTTACTCGTCGCAAGTAAAGCTCCTTGACTCGCAGGATTGAGGGACCGCCTTGCACGTGATCACCACGACCCCCGAGCACGTCACCGTCACCCCGAACGCCACCATGACCGGCCTGGCCGCCCCGAGCCGGGGCAGTGCCGAACTCAGCACCTGGCACGTCGACATGACCGCCGGTGCGACCGGCCCCGAGCACTCCGTCAGCCGCGAGCAGGTCTGGACGCTCACGGCCGGTTCGCTGGAGATCACCTGGGACGGTGGCCGAACCGAGAAGGTCACCGCGGGCCAGACCCTGGTGCTGCCCCCGGACGTGCTCCGCCGGATCCACGCCGCCGAGTCCTTCGAGGCCCACGTCGCCATGCGCGCGGACGGCGTGGTCCGCGTCCCGGGCACCGAGGGCACCCGCGTCCTGCCCTGGGCGCAGTGAACGGCCGACCTGGTCCGGGCTAGTCCTTGTCCTTGCCCGTGTCCTTCTTCTTCTCCTGCTCGTCGCGCAGGGACTTCAGGAACTCCGGGTTGTCGTCGGGTGCGATCCACTGGGCCCGGCGCGCCCGGCCGCCGCCGACCGCGGCCCGGTTCTTGCCCGCGGCCAGCCACACCACCGGCCCGACGATGGAGAAGAGCAGGATGATGATCACCCAGACCACCTTGGGCAGGTGCTTGACCTCTTCCTCCGGCGTGTTCAGGCAGTCGATGAAGGCGTAGATGGTCAGCGCGAGGATCAGCAGGAACGGCAGATAGCGCAGCACGGTGTGGGACCGACTCCCGGGCAGTGGCGGCGGGCCCGCAGCGGGCCCCGGTGACGCCCCCAGAGTAGTTGGTGACGGATACTGACCCCTATGGCTTACGACGATCTCCGCTCGCTGCTCCGGGCTCTGGAGCGGGAGGGCGACCTCAAGCGCATCAAGGCCGAAGTCGACCCGTACCTGGAGGTCGGGGAGATCGTCGACAGAGTGAACAAGGCGGGGGGTCCGGCCCTGCTCTTCGAGAACGTCAAGGGCTCGGCCATGCCGCTGGCCATGAACGTCTTCGGCACCGACCGCCGCCTCCTGAAGGCCCTCGGCCTGAAGTCGTACGGCGAGATCAGCGAGAAGATCGGCGGTCTGCTCAAGCCGGAGCTGCCGCAGGGCTTCATCGGCGTCCGCGAGGCCTTCGGCAAGCTCGGCTCGATGGTCCACGTGCCGCCCAAGAAGATCAAGGGTGAGGCCCCGGTCCAGGAGGTCGTCCTCACCGGCGACGACGTGGACCTCGACCAGCTGCCGGCCCTCTTCACGTGGCCCAAGGACGGCGGCTCCTTCTTCAACCTCGGCCTCACGCACACCAAGCACCCCGAGACCGGCGTACGCAACCTCGGCCTCTACCGCCTCCAGCGCCACGACAAGCGCACCATCGGCATGCACTGGCAGATCCACAAGGACAGCCGCAACCACTACGCGGTCGCCGCCAAGCGCGGCGAGCGGCTGCCGGTCGCGATCGCCTTCGGCTGCCCGCCCGCGGTGACGTACGCGTCCACCGCGCCGCTGCCCGGCGACATCGACGAGTACCTCTTCGCCGGGTTCGTCGCGGGCAAGCGGATCGAGATGGTCGACTGCAAGACCGTGCCGCTCCAGGTCCCGGCCAACGCGGAGGTCGTGATCGAGGGCTGGCTGGAGCCGGGCGAGATGCTCCCGGAGGGCCCCTTCGGCGACCACACCGGCTTCTACACCCCGCAGGAGCCCTTCCCCGCGCTGAAGATCGACTGCGTGACGATGCGCAGGCGCCCGCTGCTCCAGTCGATCGTGGTCGGCCGCCCGCCGACCGAGGACGGGCCGCTGGGCCGCGCCACGGAGCGCTTCTTCCTCCCGCTGCTCAAGATCATCGTGCCGGACATCGTGGACTACCACCTGCCCGAGTCGGGCGGCTTCCACAACTGCGCGATCGTCTCGATCGACAAGAAGTACCCGAAGCACGCGCAGAAGGTCATGCACGCCATCTGGGGCGCGCACATGATGTCGCTGACCAAGCTGATCATCGTGGTGGACGCCGACTGCGACGTCCACGACCTGCACGAGGTGTCGTGGCGGGCGCTCGGCAACACGGACTACTCCCGCGACCTGACCGTCGTGGAGGGTCCGGTGGACCACCTGGACCACGCCTCGTACCAGCAGTTCTGGGGCGGCAAGGCCGGCATCGACGCCACGAAGAAGCTCCCCGAGGAGGGCTACACCCGCGACGGCGGCTGGCCCGACATGGTCGAGTCGGACCCGGCGACCGCCGCCCTGGTGGACCGCCGCTGGAAGGAGTACGGACTGTGAGCCCGATCGCCGTCACGGGCCCGGGCCTCCTCATCGGCAGCCCCACGGCCTACGTGAGCCTGGAGCGCCCGAAGATCGACCCCGCCGACCCGGGTGTCCGGCAGGCCGCCGAACGGGCGGGCGTCTCGCCCGAGGAGTTCGCGGGCCCCGGCAACGTCTGGGCGCTGATGTGGGAGGACGAGGACGGCGAGGGCGGCGGCTTCGAGCTGCCCGGCCTGCGTGACGCCGAGGCCGACCACTTCGCGGAGCAGCTGCAGACCGCCCTCGGCTCCGGCGAGGGCTTCACCGTCGAGGCGGGCCCGGTGCTCCGGCTCGACGCCCGCCCGGCCGGCGCCGACGGTTACGCCTTCACGGCCCGCGTCACCCCGCCCGAGGGCGAGGACCAGCAGCCCCAGGTCCTGGAGACGACCCCGGTGCCGCTCGCCGGACTCCTGGCCGACCTCGAAGAGTTCCGCAGGAGCCTCGCATCATGACCACCGCCGACGACGGGTACCCCCCGCAGCTCAGGCTCGGCGACGACGTCTCCTCCGTGCGGCTCACCGCGCCCGAGGGGGCCGAAACGTTCTGGCGGCTCACCGCCGACTGGGGCGGCTGCTTCACGGCGGACTTCGAAACCGCCGGAGTGGGCGCCGAGGAGGTCCGGGCGTTCGCGGACCGGCTGCTCGAAGGCTTCGCCCCCGACGGGCCCTTCGCGCCGCGCCGGCACTTCAGCGCGGTCGTCAGCGAGGGCCGCAACAATCCGCTGAGCGTCCACGTCCGCCGGCTCGACGACGCGGTCGTGTTCCTGGCACGTGTCACGCCGTGCGGACACGACGAGACCTCGCACCTCGACCTGGAGATCGGCGCCGTCCCCCTCGACGAGCAGCTGGCCCACCTCGAAGCATTCCGGAGGGACCTCGCATGATGACCACCGCCGACGGAGTGGTCGGGCCCGGCCCTGCGCCCGAGGCCGGCAACAAGGTCAAGGCCTTCCTGCGGCTGGTGATGATCGAGCACTCGGTCTTCGCGCTGCCCTTCGCCTACATCGCCGCGCTCACCGCCATGTTCCAGCTCGACCGGAACGTGCACTGGGGCACGCTGCTGCTGGTCACCACCTGCATGGTGGGCCTGCGGACCTTCGCGATGGCCGCCAACCGGATCATCGACCGCGAGATCGACTCCCGGAACCCGCGTACCGCTGGCCGTGAGCTGGTCACCGGTGCGGTCTCCGTCCGCTCCGCGTGGACCGGGGCCGGGATCGCGCTCGCGGTCTTCCTCGGCTCGGCGGCGCTGCTGAACCCGCTCTGCCTGGCGCTCGCGCCCGTCGCCGTGGTCCCGATGGTGGTGTACCCGTACGGCAAGCGGTTCACGGACTTCCCGCACGCGATCCTGGGCCTGGCGCAGGCGATCGGCCCGGTCGGGGCCTGGCTGGCGGTCACCGGCGAGTGGTCCTGGGACGCGGTGATCCTGGGACTCGCGGTGGGCGTGTGGATCGGCGGCTTCGACCTGATCTTCGGTTCCCAGGACGTGGCCGCGGACCGAGCGGAGGGCGTCAGGTCCGTCCCGGCGCGCTTCGGCGTCCCGGCCGCCCTCTGGGGGGCCCGCGGCGCGCACGTCGTGACCACGGCCCTGCTGGTCTGGTACGCCCTCGCCACGGACGCGGGGGTGCTCTTCTGGTCGGGCCTGGTGATCGTCGCCTGTGCCTTCTGCTACGAGCACACCATCGTCAAGCCGCACGACCTGTCCCGCCTGAACCGCGCCTTCTTCACGGTGAACGGCTTCATCGGCATCGCCCTCTTCGTGTGCGCCCTGGCCGACCTGGTGGCCCGGGGCCTGACCTTCTAGGCCCTTCTCGGCCCTTTTAGGCCCGGACCAGCCGGTTCGGGGACGCCGGGCGGGCCGGGCGGCGGAAGAACAGGGCCGTCAGCACGCCCGCCGCGAGGCCGCAGAGGTGGCCCTGCCAGCTGACCGCGGTGTCCGTCGGCAGGGCGCCGAGGAGGAACGAGCCGCCCCAGATCGCGGCGATCACCACGCCCACCGCGATGCCGAGGGGCTTGCGCTCGACGAAGCCGCGGACGACGAGGTAGCCGAACAGGCCGAAGACCAGGCCCGAGGCGCCGGCGGTGTTGGTGTTCGAGGGGGAGATCAGCCAGACGCCGATCCCGTCCCCGAGGATGACGATGGCGCTGACGGCCAGGAAGTGGCGTATGCCGCTGAGCGCGGCGACGAAGCCGAAGATCAGCAGGGCGACGCTGTTGGCCGCCACGTGCGCGAAGCCGAAGTGCAGGAACGGGGCGGTGAGGATGCCGCTGAGTCCCCCGACGCTGCGCGCGCTGATCCCGTACGGGTCGAGCGCGTGCCCGGTGGCGTAGTCGACGGCCTCGATCACCCACAGGAGGGCCACCCAGCCGAGCATCAGCTTGGCAGCGGCCTTCGCCCGGTCGGTCTGTGTCCAGGTGTCCTGAGCCGTGCTCACCCTCGTCCCCTTCGTCGTGCGTCCCACCCCCTGGAACGTCCGGCCACCATAGCGAGTGCCCGCCCGTGATGGCCGGATAGTCTCGGAGGTATGACTGAGCGCAAGCGCACCCCGTGGGTGGTCGGGGTTTCCGGGGCGTCCGGGACGCCGTACGCGGCGGCGGTGCTCCGCGGGCTGCTCGCGGCGGGAGAGAGCGTCGACCTGGTGGTCAGCCGGGCCTCGCGTCTGACCCTGCTGGACGAGACCGGGATCGCCTTCCGCGACGCGCACTGGCGCGACGATCTGACGCAGTGGCTGACATACGGCGCCGACGGCAAGCCGGGGACCTTCCAGCCCTTCGAGGGCGATGTCCGGTACTGGGGCGCGGGGGACCTGGCGGCCGGTCCGAGCTCGGGCTCGTACCCCGTCAAGGGGATGCTCATCGTTCCCGCGTCCACGGCCTGCGTGGCGGGGGTGGCGCTCGGGCTGTCGAAGGACCTGCTCCAGCGCGTCGCGAGCGTGACGCTCAAGGAGCGGCGCCGGCTGGTGGTCGCGGTGCGGGAGACCCCGCTCAATGGTCAGACGCTGAAGCATCTCGTGGCGCTGGACGAGGCGGGCGCGATCGTGCTGCCCGCCTCTCCGGCGTTCTACGCGGGCGCGACGCACATCCAGGACCTGGTGGACTTCGTCGCGGGGCGGGTGCTGGACGCGGCAGGGGTGCCGCACCAGCTGTACCGCCGTTGGGAGGGGGAAGTCCGGGGGCGCCCCCAGCGGAGCTAGGGGAGGCTCCCGCCCTCGGGTCAGGCCTTCTTGGCCCGGCCCGGCTTGCGGGTCTTGTCGACGCGGTGGGCGGCGGCGGGCTGGTGGGCACGGGATCGGTTGGCCAGCTCCTGGAGCTGTCGCATGTGTGCGTAGGCCATCTCGATCGTGTACACGGTGAACCACTCCTGAAGATCGATATTTATCTTTTGAAAAGATTCGCAGGGTGTTGACCCTGCATGCCTTAGATTCTATACCTAAACTTGCAGGATCGCCGAATAATGGAAGGCTCCACGTAATGGACACGGTGGACAGGCAGCTCATCCAGGCACTTCGCGAGAACGGTCGTGCCTCGTACGCGGAGCTGGGCCGTCTCGTGGGCCTCTCCGGCCCCAGCGTCACCGACCGCATCAACCGGCTGGAGACGGCCGGCGTCATCACCGGCTACCGCGCGACGGTGGCCGCGGCCGAGCTCGGACTCGGCGTCACGGCGCTGATCGGCATCTCCCTCTCCGACGCCGCCGACCACGAGGACGTGGCCCGTCGGCTGCGCGACCTCGCGGAGATCGAGGACTGCTGGTTCATCGCGGGTGACGACTCCTTCATGCTGAAGGTGCGCGCCAGCGACGTCGACGGCCTGGAGAAGATCATCCGCAAGCTGTCCGGAACCAAGGGCGTCTCGCGTACCCGTACCACCATCGTGCTCTCCACCAAGTGGGAGAACCGGGTCGGGGAACTGCCGGAGGAAGCCTGAGAGTACGGTTGGTCGGGTTGCAGGACAGGTATCTAGAGGAGGCGACCGGCTGATGGACGCTGGGCTCAAGCGCGAGCTGGAGGAGAAGGTCCGCTCCGGCGAGCGGCTGACCCGGGAGGACGGCATCGCCCTCTACGAGTCGGACGACCTGGCCTGGCTCGGTGGCCTCGCCCACGAGGTGCGCACGCGCAAGAACGGCGACGTCGTGCACTTCAACGTCAACCGCCACCTCAACATGACGAACGTGTGCACCGCCTCGTGCGCGTACTGCTCGTTCCAGCGCAAGCCGGGCGAGAAGGACGCGTACACGATGCGCATCGAGGAAGCCGTGCGCCTGGCCAAGGCCATGGAGAACGACAACCTCACCGAGCTGCACATCGTCAACGGCCTGCACCCGAACCTGCCCTGGCGCTACTACCCGCGCTCGCTCTCCGAGCTGAAGAAGGCGCTGCCGAACGTCTCGCTCAAGGCGTTCACGGCGACCGAGATCCACCACTTCGAGACGATCTCCGGGATGTCGGCCTCCGACATCCTGGACGAGCTGATCGAGGCCGGCCTGGAGTCGCTCACCGGCGGCGGCGCGGAGATCTTCGACTGGGAGGTCCGGCAGCACATCGTCGACCACCGCACCCACTGGGAAGACTGGTCGCGCATCCACCGGCTCGCGCACTCGAAGGGTCTCAAGACCCCCTCGACGATGCTGTACGGGCACATCGAGGAGCCGCGCCACCGCGTGGACCACGTGCTGCGGCTGCGCGAGCTCCAGGACGAGACCGGCGGCTTCCAGGTCTTCATCCCGCTGCGCTACCAGCACGACTTCGTGGACATGCAGGACGGCAAGGTGCGCAACAAGCTCCAGGCGCGCACGACGATGGCCACGGGCGCCGAGGCGCTCAAGACCTTCGCCGTCTCGCGGCTGCTGTTCGACAACGTGCCGCACGTGAAGGTCTTCTGGGTGATGCACGGCGTGCAGACCGCCCAGCTCGCGCTGCAGCACGGCGCGGACGACATGGACGGCTCGGTCGTCGAGTACAAGATCACGCACGACGCGGACAACTACGGCACCCCGAACAAGCTGGGCCGCGAGGACCTGCTGGAGCTGATCCGCGAGGCGGGCTTCCGGCCGGTCGAGCGCAACACGCGGTACGAGATCATCCGCGAGTACCCCGGCCCGGACGCGGGGCTGCGCGAGACGCCGCAGGCGATGCGCGTCTGACCTCGCGGTCCGTCACGCAACGACGCGACGAAGCCCCGATCCGCCCGGATCGGGGCTTCTTTGTGCTGGACCCGCGTTGATGTAATGGATAACATCGCGCTGTGACTATTACTTTCACCGTGGACCCGGTCGTCGACCCCGCCCTCCACGCGGGAATCCTCAGCCTGTGGACGGACGTGTCCAATGCGGGCGGCGCGGTCGGCTTCGTGCCCCCCGTCTCCTCCGACGACATCCGCCCGGCGCTGGTCAAGCAGCTCGCCGCGGTCGCCGAGGGGGGCAGCCGGCTCCTCGTCGGGCGTGACGAGGAGGGTGCGGTCGCCGCCGCCGCCTTCCTCACCCGCAACACGCACCGCCTCCAGCTCCACTGGCTGTGGGCGTACACGGTGATGGTCCATCCGCGCCACCAGGGCAAGGGTCGCGGACGCGAACTGATGGCCGCGGTGGCGGACGCGGCCCGCTCGATCGAGGGCATCGAGGCGATCCGCCTCGGCGTGCGCGGCGGCATGGGCCTGGAGCGGTTCTACGCGGCCTGCGGCTACAAGGAGGTCGGCCGCGTCCCCGACGCCATCCGGGTCGCCCCGGGCGACGACCGCGACGACATCACGATGCTGCTGCCGCTGCGCTGACCCCAGCGGGCCGGAGCCGGGGCCCGGCGTGCTTCACTGGACGCGAACGTGCCGCCGTACGACCACGACGAGAGAGAAGGGGTCACCGTGTCCCTCAAGCCGAGCGCAACGATCCGCTACACCGCGATGCGTCTGGGCATCTTCGTCGGATGCCTCGTCGTCGTGTCCGGCCTGGTCCGCCTCGGCTGGGTGCCCGCCGGGCTCGGGGACGCGAACGTCGCCTGGATCGTGCTGCTCGCCCTCGTCCTGTCCGCGCCGCTCTCCTTCGTCCTCCTGCGCAAGCAGCGCGACGAGATGTCCGAGCAGATCTCCGGCCGCGTCGCGGGTGCGAAGCAGAAGCTCGCCGAGAACCGCAGCCAGGAGGACCTGGCCGACGACGCGGCGCGCGTGAACTCGTAACGGCGCAGCCGGCCCGGCGGCCGGCGCAGTCGGCGCAGTCGGAACAGTTGGGTTCATCACACACCGAACCGCCCCAGCACCGGGAATGCCACCGGTAACGCTGGGGCGTTCGGCGTTTCCGGGGGCCGGCACGGGTCCGCGCGGGGGGAACGCGGGTCCGTGCGCCCCCGTCTCAAAGAACATCTTTGAGATTCCCAAAGGAGAAGTGTTAGCGTGTTCAACATGTCGACCACAGCTGCGCACCCGATGACCGCGAGCATCCTGCTCGTGTCGCGCCTGCACGTCGACCTCTGCCGCCGTGTGTCCGCGGCCTGTTGCTGTTGAGCTGAATCGATACAGCAGCGGTCCTTTCGGTCCCGGCCGGCCTTTCTCCCCAGGCTGTCGCCGCGCCGTGTCACCACCGCGTCACCACCGCAGAACTTCCCCCTGTCTTCGTGCGCCATCTCCGGAGAGTGTCCGTGTCCGCGACCCCCCAGGCCCCCGCCAAGGCCTCGTTCAAGTTCCCCTTCTGGGCCCAGATCGTCACCGGTCTGGCCCTGGGCGTCCTCTTCGGATGGATCGCCCGCAGCCAGGACGTCAGCTGGCTCGGCACCACGCTGGAGAAGGTCGGCGACACCTTCGTCCAGTTGCTGAAGCTGGCCATCGCCCCCCTCGTCTTCTTCGCGATCCTCGTGTCCATCACCAACCTGCGGAAGGTGAACAACGCCGCGCGGCTCGCCTCCCGCACGCTGCTCTGGTTCATGATCACCTCGCTGATCGCGGTCGGTATCGGCCTCGCCATCGGCCTGCTCACGGACCCGGGCGCGGGCACCGGCCTCACCGCCGCCGACGGCAAGGAGCCGAAGAAGGCGGGCACCTGGATCGACTTCCTGACCGGGATCGTGCCGACGGACATCGTCACGCCGTTCACCGAGCTCAAGGTCCTCCAGATCGTCTTCCTGGCCGTCGTCGCCGGTATCGCCGCCCTCCAGCTGGGCGGCAAGGCGAAGCCGGTCCTCGACCTCGCCGAGTCCGCCCTGGAGCTCCTCCAGAAGGCCCTGTGGTGGGTCATCCGCCTCGCCCCGATCGGCACCATCGGCCTGATCGGCACCGCGATCGCCACGTACGGCTGGGACCTCATCGGCAAGTACGCGACCTTCACCGCCGACATCTACATCGGCTGCGCGCTCGTGATGTTCGGCGTCTACCCGCTGCTGCTGGCCACGGTCGCCAAGGTCAGCCCGCTGCAGTTCTTCAAGGGCGCCTGGCCGGCCATCCAGCTGGCCTTCGTCTCCCGCTCCTCGGTCGGCACCATGCCGGTCACCCAGAAGGTCACCGAGCGCCTCGGCGTCCCGAAGGAGTACGCCTCCTTCGCCGTCCCGTTCGGCGCCACCACCAAGATGGACGGCTGCGCCGCGATCTACCCGGCGCTCGCCGCGATCTTCATCGCGCAGATCTTCGACGTGCAGCTGGGCATCAAGGAGTACCTGCTCATCGTCTTCGTCTCGGTCATCGGCTCGGCCGCGACGGCCGGTCTGACCGGCGCGACGGTCATGCTGACCCTGACCCTCTCCACACTGGGCCTTCCGCTGGCGGGCGTCGGCCTGCTGATGGCGATCGACCCGATCCTGGACATGGCCCGCACCGCCACGAACGTGGCCGGGCAGGCGCTGGTCCCGGTCATCGTCTCGGCCCGCGAGGGAATCCTGGACAAGGAGGCCTACGCGACCGCCTCGGCCTCCCCGCTGGACGAGCCCGCCCCGGTCACGCCGGAGCCGGTCGCCGTGGCGGCCTGACCCCTCCCGCACCCGCCGCTGCCCCCGCCCCCGTCCGGGCGGGGGCAGCGGCGTGTCTTCCGGTGTCCCGAGCCGTCCCGAGCCGTCCCGAGCCTTCAGACCGTCTGCCCGCGGGCGTACGCGACCGTCGCCAGCAGCAGCGGCAGCGCGAACCACCACCGGCCCAGGTTCCGCCGGAACACCGGGGTGATGGTGATCAGCAGTCCCAGGAGGCACAGGGAGAGCGAGAGGCCGGCGACCAGCCGGACGTCGTCCCGCAGCCTGTCGTCGCGGGGGTCCGACTGCATGACCAGGGCGAGGTAGCAGAGGTACACCGCGGGGACGTAGACGAGGGCGAGCGGGACCCCGAGCACCCAGCGCAGGCAGCCCTGGTCCTCGGGCAGGTCGATGTCCTCGCGCGGCAGCCTCATCCGAGCGTCGCGATGCGGACCCACGCGATCACCCCCAGGACGGCCGGCGGGACGAGCCACCACAGGCCCACCGTCCGGCGGACGGGCGGGACGAGGGTGATCAGGATCGCCCCGGCGCTCAGGAAGAGGGCGAGCAGGCACTCCAGCTCGGTCCCGGCGTACCCCTGCTCGTCCCATGCGCCCGCCGGTCCGTAGGCCAGGGCGTAGTAGACGACGGCGGTGTTCAGGAGGTGGACGAGCGCGAGGGGTACCCCGATCCACCAGCGGCGGTACGTCATCGCATCGCGTCCTTCACCTTGCCGAGGCTGTCGCCGAAGTCGTCGCCGTAGGACTGGGCCTTCTCCGACTTCCAGTAAGGGCCGCCGTTGTAGCGGGCGGCGATCTCCCGCATCTGGGCGTCGGTCAGCTGGTCGGCGGGGACGTCGCCGTAGCCCGCCTCGGCCTTGATCTGGGCGAGGAATCCGGCGGCGATGAAGGCATTCTGCCTCGGGTCCTGGAGCGACTCCTCCACCAGGGCCCGCTGATCGTCCGTGAGGTGCGCCGGATCGTAGCCGAGCACCTCGGCGCCGCGGCGGAGCTGGATGGCGATCGGACCGAAGGAGGTCTCGTCGGGGGTTCCGCCCGCCCGGCTGAAGAGGTTCTCGGGAGTGAGGGGACTGAGCGGGGTGTCGGCCCACTGCCGGATCGTGTCGATGCCGTCGTCGACGATTCCGGGCTGACCGGCGATCTCCTTCCAGGCGATGCCCGCGACCAGTTCCTCGGGCAGCCCCGCGTGCTGGGCGGCCGCCCGGAGGATCTCCTTCTTCTGGGAGATCCAGGCCGCCTTCTCCTTGTCGCCGTCCGGCGGGTTCCAGTAGCTGTCGTCGACCTCGGGCAGTCCCGCGATCCGCATCCGGATGTCGCGCAGCTCCGGCGACATCTCGGTCTTCCCGAGCGGCCCCGTCATCTCGCGCTTCGGGCCGCTGCCCGGCAGGTGGGCCAGCGGGCTGGTGCGGGCCTCCGCCGCCTCTCGGCGGATGTCCGCCATCGCCGCGTACAGGTCGGGCCGCTTGCCGCCGCCCTTCACCTGGAAGTCGGGCAGCAACTCGTACGCCTGCTTCAGCGCGTGCACGCAGGTGCTGCGCGCCTCCTGCTCGGTGGTCTTCGCCAGGTGGAAGCTGCCGCCCGCGGCGTCGTGGAGCCGGTTCGCCTCGTCCCGGATGTCGTCCACGTCCATCGTGGCCTCGGCCAGCCAGTCGAAGACCCCGGTCGTCGCCCGCATGTCCTCCCACTGGCGCATCGGTTCCGCCTCCTGCGCGACCTTGGTGATCGCGGTGCCCTTCGTGCCGATCAGCGCGGCCAGCGCCCGCTCGGAGCGCTTGCCGTTGCCGTAGTGGGACTTGGCGGTGGTCAGGGCCGCGGCGTAGGCGTTCAGGGCGCTCGCGGCCCTGTCGTAGCCCTCGGCCATGTGGGTCACCAACTGGCGGGCCTCGCCGAGGCGCCGGGTGTACGTGTGGCTGCCGTCGCTCTCCCATTGCGTGCCGGTCTCCGCCCGCCGGGCGGGCTCCTCGACCTGGACGAGGAGATCGCGCAGCCGGCGGAACTCGGCGGCGTTGCGCTCGATGAGGGCCGGGTTGCACTCCTCCAGGAACGCGACGTCCCCGTGGTGGCTGAGGCCGCTCATTTGCACTCCGGCGGTACGTACTGCCCCGAGTCGAGGAGGTTGGCGAGGAAGGACCGGGCGGTGGCGTCGTCCACGTGGGCGAAGCCGGTGCCGGTGGTCTTGAGACGGGTGGCCAGGCCGGCGAACAGGGCGATCGTGTCCTGGAACTGGTCGTCGGCGAACCGGGCGAAGCGCAGGGCCTCCTTCGCGACGTCCTCGTGCGCGCGGGGCGCGCGGGCCATGGTGCCCGCGTCGCCGTCCGGGCGGCCTTCGTGCAGCAGCGCGGCGATCTCGATGAGGAGGTTGGCGTTGCCGTTGATGGACTGGGTCCCGGCCAGCAGGCTGCCCGCCGGGCTGCCGCCCACCTCGGGCGCCACCTGGTTGAGCCGCATCGCGGGCGACTGCTGCCCGGCCAGGACGGCGGCCTTGTGCTGCGCCCATTCAGTATCGAACGACACGTGGTTCCCCCCTGACTTGACCCGGAAATGACGGATCATGTGCATGCTAATACGGGGAAAACGGCACCTCTGCCGTCAGGAGAGCTTCCAGAGCCGGATGGTGGAGTCGTTGCTTCCGCTGGCGAGGGCCTTACCGTCGGGGCTGAACGCCACGGAAACCACGCCACTGGTGTGGCCGGTGAAGGTGGCGGTGCTGTTGCCCGATTTGATGTCCCAGAGCCGGACGGTGCGGTCGTCGCTTCCGCTGGCGAGCCGCTTGCCGTCGGGGCTGAAGGCCACCGAATCCACGTCACGGGTGTGGCCGGCAAGGGTGTAGGTGCTCCCGCGCTCGGTGGCGTTCCAGAGCCGGATGGTGCGGTCGTCGCTTCCGCTGGCGAGCCGCTTGCCGTCGGGGCTGAAGGCCACCGACCGCACGCCACCGGTGTGGCCGAGGAGGGGATCGGCGCTGTTGTCGGAGGTGAGGTCCCAGAGGCGCAGGGTGTGGTCGCTGCTCCCGCCGGCGAGCTTCTTGCCGTCCGGACTGAACGCCAGCGAGTGCGTGGCGTTGATGGGGTCGGTGAGGGTGGTGGTGGTGTTGGTACGGGAGGCGATGTCCCACAGGCGGACGTCGTTGTCCCAGGCGGCGCTGGCCAGGGACGTGCCGTCCGGGCTGAACACCACCGACCGCACGCCACCGGTGTGGCCGACGAGGGTGGCGGTGCAGGTACGGGAGGCTACGTCCCACAGGCGGACGGTGTGGTCGCTGCTCCCGCTGGCGAGGGTTTTGCCATCGGAGCTGAAGACCACCGAAACCACGGAATTCTTGTGGCCGGTGAGGGGAGCCAGGGTCGTGCGGGAGGCGATGTCCCACAGGCGGATGGTCTTGTCGCCGTAGCCGCCGGCGAGGACGGTGCCGTCCGGGCTGAACGCCACCGATTCCACGCGAGAGGTACCGTCGGCGAGGACGGCGCCCGGGCCGCCGGTGTCGTCGGCGAAATGCCGAGCGGTGAGTACCCCTGCGGACCCCGCGGCCAGTGCGGCGAAGCCGCCGAGGACGAGCGTGCGGCGGCGCGGGCCGCGGGCGGGAGTGCGCGGCGGCGCCGGTTCGCGCGTGGGTGGTGGCGACAGTGCGGGTTCGGTGGCGGCGGTGTGCAGGTCGGGGGTGGCGGCGGGGGCCGGGTTCCGGATCGCGCGCAGGCGCTCGGCGGTGGTGGGGGCGTCCGGTCGGGCGGCCGGGTCCTTGGCCAGCAGCGAAGCGACCAGTTCCGCGAGGTCGGCCGGCGCGTCCGCCCGTACGGTGCGCAGGTCCGGCGGTGTCTCGTCCAGGTGCCGGCGCATCAGGACCCAGGGCTGAGCGGGGTCGGGGAACGGCGGGGCGCCGGTCAGCAGGGCGTGCAGCACGCACCCCAGGGCGTACAGATCGCACCGCGCGTCCACGTGCTCGCCGCGCCACTGCTCCGGGGCCATGTAGGACGGAGTGCCGAACGGCCTGCCGGTGACCGTCAGCCCGTCGGTGGCGTCCGCGGTACGGGCGATGCCGAAGTCGCAGATCTTCAGCCGTCCGTCGGCCAGCAGGAAGAGGTTGGCGGGCTTGAGGTCGCGGTGCACCACCTTCTGGGCGTGGGCGGCGGCCAGCGCCTCCGCGGCCTGCAGCGCCAGTGCGACCGCCTCGGTCACCGGGAGGCCGCCCGGTGACCGGCTCAACAGCCGGGCGAGGTCCTCCCCCTCCAGCAGCTCCATCACGATGAACAGCCGGTTCTCGTGCTGCCCGATGTCATGGACGACCGTGATCCCCGGATGCTGGAGCCGCGCCCCGATCGCCGCCTCGCGGCGGAACCGCCGCAGCAGCTCGTCCGTCGCGTCGAACTCCAGCAGCACCTTCACCGCGACCGCCCGGCCGAGCTCGACGTCGTACGCCCGCCACACCTCGCCGATGCCGCCGTGCCCGAGCCGGGTGTCCAGCCTGTACCGCCCGGAGAAGTGCTCTCCCGTACGCATGGTCCCTCCGGTCGTACGGCAACTACCGCTGTGACACGGGTCATTGTGTAACACCGGGGACGCGGGCGGACGAGATGCCACGAGGTGGCGGGAAGTGGGGTCGCCGGTGCGGGCCCATCGGCACGGGCGCGCCGCGGCCGTTGGGTTGAACGCGTTCAATGAATTGTTAGGGTGGCTGTGCCGGGAGGTCGGACCGCCGTCCGGTGGGTTCGTCGTGCCGTGAACGGGGTGGGAAGTCATGGGTGTTGAAGGAAAACGGATGTCCGCCGCGCTGCGCCGGGCGCTGGTCGGGGTGGGTGTGGCGCTGGCGCTGGTCGCGGGCGCCGTGCTGTGGGTCGGTCAGTTCGCCCCTGGGAAGGAGCCTTTGACCAGAGCCCTTACTGCGCGGCTGGAGGCGACCGAACTGTGGTGGGTGAACTGCGCGAAGGCGCTGGACTTCGCGGATGCCTCGATGCCCGAACGCGCAAGGGATGCGTTCTGCACGAACGACACGTACCCGACGAGCGCCGGCTACGTCGCCACGTTCCGGATGCCGCGCGAAGGTCTGTCCGACGGGCTCAAGGAGGCCTTCCCCCGGCTGCGCGCGGATCTTGAGGAGGACAGGCACGGAGTCCTCTCCAGGGGTGCGGACTGCGACCCGTTGATCGGCTGCTTCGACGGCGACGGTGCGGGCACCCTGAAGCCGAGCCGGGCCTCGCACGTCACGCTGCGGATCACGTACGAGGACGAGCGCACCGCGCTGGTGAAGATGACCTCCTTCAGGGTCTGACCCCCGGAGAAGTGCGTCAGGCGTGCGAGACGAAGCCCGTCCAGGCGCGCGGGGTGAAGGCGAGGTGGGGGAGGCGGGTGTCCTTGGAGTCTCGGACGTGGATTGCGGCGGGGGTAGTGGCCACCTCGACGCAGGAGTCGCCTTCGCTGCCATCGCTGTAGCTGCTCTTGAACCAGTGCAGCTCGGGGTAGTCGATCATGTCTCTCCCAGCAGTTCTTCGATGAAGCCCCGCGACTCCAGGGGTGTGAGCGCTTGGGCCCGGATCATGCCATAGCGCAGCTCAAGGATCCGGAGCTGCCTCGGGTCGGAGACCGGGCGCCCACCGAAGGCGCCTTCCGAGCGGCCCACCGCGCTACCGTCCCCGAACTTCAGCACTTCGATCCCGCCGTCCATGCCGGCATGGACCTCGCGGTCGGTCGGCATCACCTGGAGAGCGACATGTCGCAACCGGCTCACCTCCAGCAGACGTTCGAGCTGTCGACGCCACACCATTGTGCCTCCGATGGGGCGGCGCAGGCTCGTCTCTTCCTGGACGATGCTGAGCGACGGAGCCGGACTGCGGTCGAAGAGTGCCCGACGGGTGATGCGCGCAGCCACGTATCGCTCCACCTCGTCCTGGGTGTAGGCGGGCTGACGCATTTCGAAGAGCGCCCTCGCGTACTCCTCCGTCTGCAGGACACCGTGTATCCCATGGATGCGGTACGCCCCGATCTCGACCGCCGTGGCCTCCATCTTCGCGAGTTCCCGCACCTTCTTCGGGTAGCGGACCTGCTCCATGTCCGCCTTCATCGCGACGATCTTCCCGCCCGCCCGCAGCACCTCGTCCGCCCTGTCCAGGTACTCGGGGCGGGGGATCCGCTTGCCCGCCTCGACCTTGCGGACCAGGTCCTCCCCGTACCCGACCGCCGTTCCGAACTCGGCGGCCCGCATGCCCGCCTGCTCCCGCCATGCCTTGAGCTGGCGGCCCAGCGCGGCCAGTACCGCCACTCCCTGTTCGTCCTCAGGGTCGACGTCCCAGCCGGCGTCTTCCGTACCGTCACTGTCCACGCTCATGCGCGCCCACCTCCGACGAGCCGATGTCTTCAGCGCCCCCGTACCCGTCAGGTCGGTCCGGACAGCCAGGACAGCACTGGACAATCTCCGGACAAACGCGGGACGTACGGGCGGCTTCCCTTCTCACGGTACGCACGGACGGACACGCTGAGTGACGTGATTACTCAACTCGTCGACTTCCACGTCCAGCTGTCCGCCACCCCGCGCGGTGCTCGACTCGGGCGCGTGCTCGCCGTCGAACAACTGCGCTCCTGGGGGCTGGCTTTGGAGGCACCCGCACAGATCATCGCCGAGCTCGCCACGAACGCCGTGACCCATGGGCGGGTGCCCGGAAGGGACTTCCGGCTGACTCTCACCGTCACCCCGGGCGTGCTGCGTGTCGAGGTGACGGACGCCCGGGGTGACCGGATCCCGGAGATCCACGATGCGGGGCGGGGGCTGGTGCTCGTCGAAGCGCTCGCGGACCGCTGGGGCGTCGAGCACGGGCCCGGTCCGTGCAAGGTGGTGTGGGCGGAAATTGCGGTGGCCTGACGGGAGACGGCTCGCCGGAGTAGCGGTGGGCCGTTATGAAAGGCGTGCAGGGACGCCCACGGAATGGGTTTTCGCGCAGCGCGCCGAGTCGGGCCTGCTGGGTGACCGACGGCGCAGTGCAATGTCACCCTCAACTGCACGGTCAGCCGCGACGGGAATACGTCGATAAGCGGCTCGGTCCCGGAATGGGTCCGGCGGTCCTTGCCGTGGAGCGTGACGGGCTCGCCGCAGAAGGTGCTGGTGACGGCCTTGTGGGAGGTGGCGGCGCGGTGTGTCGACCGGGTCGCGGAGTTCCGCGATTCGGTGTGCGGGCGGGGTCGTGGCAATTGCGTCCGTACCGGGTCGTGGGGACGTGCGACCCGGTGCGCCCGGACATCACTGCTTTAAATCACGGGAGCTAAAACCAACCAACCCAACCCCTCCGACTCCCCGTGACTCACACGGGTGAACTGTGCCAACTCGGCTGGATTTCGGGCCGGTTGCCGGGCATATGCTCGCCCCACAACGTCAGGCATGAGACGGCCCCCGGCGGGACGGCAATCCCGGTCGAGGGCCTGACCAACTAGGAAGTCGGCACTTCCCAATGGCTCTTCAGCACCTTAGCGCGCTCTCGCGCGCCTCGTCCCGTGTTCACGCCGGGACCGCCCGATCCGGTGTCCTCCACGTCAACGTGCGGCACGCCGATCGCTACACGGTGGTCGGCAACCACCTCGCCCAGCACCGCTCGCTGTCGCTGGTCGCGATGGGGCTCGCGCTCCACATCCAGTCGCTTCCGGACGGCGCGAAGATCGGCATCAAGCGGCTCACCGACCGGTTCCCGGAGGGGGAGGTGCGGATCGCGTCCGCCCTGCGGGAGCTGGAGGCGCACGGGTGCCTGGAGCGCAGCCGCGTACGGCTGGCCACCGGGCAGGTGGTCACGCGGACGGTGTCCTTCAACCACCCGCGTGCCGGGCTGGAGACACCCCCGCCGCCGCTGCCGCCGCTGCCCCCGGAGCCGGAGCCGGAGCCGGAGCCGGAGCCGGAGCCGGAGCCTGCGCCTGCGCCCCGGCCCGAACCGGAGCCGGAGTCGGAGCCGGAGCCCGATCCTGGGTGGCGGCCGCCTCGCCCTGCCACCGGCCCGCCATGCCGGACAGGACGGGCGGTACCCATTCCTCGATCAGGGCGCGGAGCAGGCGCTCCGCGTCCTCGTCCCAGGCGAACGGGTGCTGCTCGGGGTCGAGTTCGTCCCAGGTCTGCGGCCACGGCGGACCCGGGGGGACCGGTCCTCGGAAAGGTCGATGGTGTCCCGGTCGTACGTCACCTCTCGAGCCTCGCCTGCGCGTCCGGCACGGGCCAGCGAATTGGCGGGGTCGCGGCATGCGGCCGTGGCGTGGAGCCTCCGTGAAAAAGGTGGTCAGAGGGGTGGTCGGGCGGCATTACCGCTGCGTAAATTACCGGCGGTAACACTCGTGCCGGACCGAGGAGAGTGCGCCGTGGAAGCCGACCTGACGCCGGTCAGACCCGTCAAGGCCGTCGAGCCCGTCGAGCCCGTCAAGACGGTCGTCGACGGGGTGGTGCGCGAGGTGCGCGTGCCCGCGCTCGCACCGGTGGCGGAGCACGGCTCGCTCGGCGACATCCCCTTCCAGAACGCCCGGGAGGCCCCCCGCGAGGCGGTGCTCGCGCGCAAGGACCGGAACGGGACCTGGCGCGACGTCACGGCCGCCGAGTTCGCCGCCGAGGTGCTCGCCGTGGCCAAGGGCCTCATCGCCGAGGGCCTGCGCGAGGGCGACCGGCTCGCCATCATGGCCCGCACCACCTACGAGTGGACCCTGCTCGACTTCGCCGGATGGGCCGCAGGGCTGGTCACCGTACCCGTCTACCCGACGTCCTCCGCCCTCCAGGCCCGCTGGATCCTGCACGACTCCGGCGCCGTGGCCTGCGCCGTCGAGGACACCGCGCAGGCGCGGATCATCAGCGCCGAGCGGGTCAACCTGCCCTGGCTGGCGCACCTGTGGGAGTTCGACACCGGAGCGGTCGCCCGGCTGGTCAAGGCCGGCGAGCACCTGCCCGACGCGGTCGTGCACGCGCGCCGGGCCGCTCGTACGCCGGACTCCGTCGCGACCCTGATCTACACGTCGGGCACGACCGGGCAGCCCAAGGGATGCGTCATCACGCACGGCAACTTCTTCGCCGAGGTGGACAACGCGGTGGAGCTGCTGCACCCCGTCTTCAAGTCCGTCAGCAAGGACCCGGCCTCCACCCTCCTCTTCCTGCCGCTGTCCCACGTCTTCGGCCGGATGGTCGCCGTGGGCTGCCTGCGGGCCCGGGTGAAGCTGGGGCACGCGCCCAGCATCAGCACCGAGGACCTCCTCGCCGACCTCGCCGGCTTCCGGCCGACCTTCCTCCTCGCCATCCCGTACGTCCTGGAGAAGGTCTACAACACCGCCCGCGCCACCGCCGAGAAGATGGGCCGGGCGTCGTCCTTCGACCGGGCCGCGCGGATCGCGCAGCGCTGCGGCGAGCTGGTCGAGGGCAAGGCCCCCGGGTTCGTGCTGCGCGCCGCGCGGGCCCTGTACGACCCGCTCGTCTACCGGCGGATCCGGGCCGCGCTCGGCGGCCGCGTCCGCTACGTCCTGAGCGGCGGCTCCCCGCTGGGCACGCGGCTCGCCGCCTTCTACACCGGCGCCGGCATCGAGGTCTTCGAGGGCTACGGGCTGACGGAGACGACCGGAGCGAGCACCGTCACCCCGCCGCAGCGGCCGAGGCTGGGCACGGTCGGCTGGCCGCTGCCGGGCACGGGCGTGCGGATCGCGGACGACGGCGAGGTGCTGCTCGGCGGGCGCCACGTCTTCGCCGGCTACTGGAACAGCGGGCAGGCCCTGCCACCCGGCAGCTGGCTGGCGACGGGGGACATCGGCGCGCTCGACGCCGACGGCTACCTCACCATCACCGGCCGCAAGAAGGACCTGATCATCACCTCCGGCGGCAAGAACGTGGCTCCCGCGCCGCTGGAGGACTGGCTGCGGGCCCACCCGCTGGTCGGGCAGTGCATGGTGGTCGGCGACAACCGGCCGTACGTCACCGCCCTGATCACCCTGGAGCCGGACGGGCTGCTGCACTGGCGCCAGATGCACAAGAAGCAGGGTGTGCCGATCTACGAGCTGGTGCGGGACGAGGAACTGCTGGCGGACATCCAGCGGGCGGTGGACGAGGCCAACCAGCTGGTGTCGCGTGCCGAGTCGATCCGCCGCTTCGCCGTCCTTCAGGGCGGCTTCACGGAGGCGCGCGGCCACCTGACCCCCTCGCTGAAACTCAGGCGGGGCGCGATCGCCCGCGACTACCGGGACCGGATCGACGAGCTGTACCGGGGGCAGCGCGAGCGGTGAGCCGACGCGCGGGGTCCGTGGCCGTGGCCGTGCCGGGGGCCGTTCCCGGGCCCGTTCCCCTGTCCGTGTCCGGGCCCGCCGTCGGCAGGCGGGGTCGGGGGAGGGCGCTTAAGGTGGGCTGAGCTCCCGGGGGGACACCCGAGGAGGGTGCAGTGCACCGATCCCCATCCCCATCGCCATCCCCGTTCCGATCCCGATCCTGCCCGCGATCCCGGTCCCGGTCCCGCTCCCGCCGGCTGCCCCGTAGCGTCGCCGCCGCCTGCGTCCTGCTCGCGGCCTGCTTCGCGGCCGCCCCGCCGCCCGCGCCAGCCGTCGGCGACCCGCTGGAACGCTTCCACGGGCAGCGCATCCGGTGGGGGGACTGCCCGGAGAAGCGCGTGCCCGCCGCGATGCGCTGCGGGACCGTCCGGGTACCGCTCGACTACGCCGCCCCCGCCAAGGGCTCGGTCGAGATCGCCCTGGCCCGGATACCGGCCTCGGACCCCGGCAAGCGCCTCGGCTCCCTCCTGCTGAACTACGGCGGCCCCGGTGGCCCCGGCATCGCCGGTCTGGCCGCCGACCCCAAGGCCTTCGCCGGCCTAGGCGAGCGCTACGACCTCATCGCCTTCGACCCCCGCGGCGTCGGCCACAGCGAGCCCGTCTCCTGCGGCGGCTCCCAGCAGACCGCCGACGAGGCCCGGGCCGACGCCGCCGCGCAGCTGGCCGCCCTGCGCGCCGTGGTGCGCCGCTGCGAGCTCGCCTCCGGCCCCGTCCTCCCGTACATCGGGACCGTCCACGTCGCGCGCGACATGGACGTGATGCGCCACGTGCTGGGCGACCGCAAGCTCAACTACCTCGGCTTCTCCTACGGGACCCGGCTGGGCGCCGTGTACGCCGCGCAGTTCCCGGAGCGCACCGGCCGGATGGTCCTCGACGGCGTCGACACCCTCGTCGAACCGCTGGCGGAGCAGGCACTCGTCACGGCACGCGGCCAGCAGCGGGCCCTGGACCGTTTCCTGTCCTGGTGCGCCCGCCGGCCCGGCTGCGTCTACGGGAGCAACACGCGCTCCGCCGGGCAGAAGGTCAACGCCCTGGTGGCGAGGCTCGACAAGGAGCCGCTGGTCGGCCAGGACGGCACGTACGTGACCGGGCAGGACGCGGTGGACTCCATTGCCGCCGCCCTGTACTCGCGGCAGACGTGGCCCCGGCTCGCCGACGCGCTCGCGATGGCCGAGCGTGACCGCGACCCGGTGGGGCTGCTCCAGCTCGGCGGGCCGGCGGACCCCTCCGATCCGCACGATGCCGAGGAGGAGCGGACGGAGGAGGAGCGGGCCGGCGGGCCCGGGACGGTGCCCGGGGACAACGCCGAGGCCGCCCTCACCGCCGTGACCTGTGCGGACGACCCGGACCGGTCGAACGACACGGCCAGCCCGGCGGCCATCGCGAAGGAACTGGCCGGTCTGAAGGGCGAGTTCCTCAGGGCCTCCGAGGTGTTCGGGCCGCACCAGCTGAGGACGGTGCTCTCCTGCTACGGGCGGCCCGCCGGCACCGACTTCATCCGGAAGATAGACCGCCCGGGCGCGCCGCGGATGCTGCTGGTCGGCACCCGAGGGGACCCGGCGACGCCGTACGAGTGGACGGAGGAGACGGCGAAGCGGCTGGGCTCGGCGGTCGTCGTGGACTTCAAGGGCGACGGGCACACCGGCTACCCGGTCTCCTCCTGCGTACGGGAGTACGCCGACCGCTTCCTGCTCGACGGGCGGCTGCCGGCCGGGACGCGGTCCTGCCCCGCCGTGGAGTGAGCGGGCGGGGCGGAGGCCGTCACGGCAGGGCCCGGCGGTCGGGAGACCGTGCAGCCCGCCTTTGCGAGCCGGGCATCGCAGGCCTTGTCGAGCGGCTGCGGGTGCGGTACAAACGCGCGATACACAGGAACGGGAATCGGCCATTCCGGTGGCCCGAACCTGTCGATTTGGCATGCGCACAACCACCTTGAGGGGATTCCGTGGCCGGACGCGGGAAGAAGTTCAAGCAGCGGGCGACGCTCAGCCTGCTCCTCATGGGGATAGCCGCCGGCGTCTTCCTCGTCGTCGGCAGCGCCTCCCAGAAGCCGGCGGGCTGGGGCGCCGCGTACGCCTTCGGTACGTCCACGGCCGTCGAACTGCCCGCGCGCTGCCGGACGGAGACGTTCGTTCGCAAGGGCGGCGGCGGGAGCGGGAGCCGGGCCACCGCCAAGTGCGAGGGCGCGCGGTGGACCGCCCGCGGGGTGTCGCACACCGGGACGCTGTACGCGTACGCCGACCAGATCGAGCGCGACGGCAGCGACAAGCTCGTCTTCGCGGGCGAGGCCCGCGCCCTCCGTGACCGGGTGTACGGCAAGCCGGAAACTCGGGAGACCGCCCTGCACCTGGGCGCCCTCGCCCTCGCCGCCGTGGGTCTGGCGGGCCTCCTCCTCGCGGCCCTGGCCGCCCCCTTCACCCGCCGGGGCTGACGAGGTGCGGCCGGAGCCCCGATATCGGGGCTCCGCCCCGGACGCCCGCCTGGCACACGTCGTGAGGCGATCAGCCCGCCTTGGCGTCCCGGCGGCAGTACGCCCAGCAACCCGCCGCCGCGATCACGGCGGTGTACAGGCAGAACAGCAACGTGGCGGAACCCGAGGACAGATGGGATCCGACCAGCGCCTGCGCGAACGGCCGGTCGTCGGCCGGGTAGGCGGAGACATCGGTCAGCATCGCCCGGCCGGCCGCGAACGGCAGCCACTTGCCCACCCCGTCCAGCCCCGGCAGGTAGCCGAGAGCCCCGCCCACCAGCCGCTCGACGATCAGCGGCCACATGCACAGGACCAGCACCGGGATGATCCGGCTGCGCACCAGGGACACCAGCGCCAGGCAGAGCAGCGCCCAACAGCCCATCCACAGCGTGAAGCGCAGCGCCGGTACCACCACTCCGCCCCAGGCGGGCTGCGGGGCGCCGCTCACGGCCAGGACGGCCGAGGAGGAGAGGGCCCCGAGCAGCGCGCTGGCGGCGGCCGTCGCGGCCGCCGCCAGGAACCCGACCAGGCACTTCGCCGCGTAGGCCGTGCCCCGTCCGTTGACCGCCAGCCACGTCGTACGGGCGCCTCCGCGCACCAGGTCGGTGGAGACCGGGCCGGTGCCCAGGACGAGGAGGAAGAAACACAGGACCGGGACCTGCGTCGCGAGCGGGGTCCACGCGATCACGTCGGCCATGGTGGAGGCGCTGACCGGCCGGTCCTTGTCCAGGTCGAGCAGCACGGTGATGCCCGTCAGCAGGCTCAGTACCGCCACGACGCCGAGCAGGATCCACGTCGAGCGCAGGCCCTCCAGATGCCGCCACTCGTACCGGCACGCCCTGCGGAAGGCCTCGGCGCGGGAGACGGCCACGGGGGTGCGGGGCAGGCGGTCGTCGACGGGGGCGACGGCCGCCGCGGCCGCCGGTGCTGATGACGTCACGAGATTTTGAACTCCTCTTCCGCGATGCCCAGGTAGAACTCCTCCAGGGACGGCCTCGCCTCGTGCAGCCAGTACAGCGGCAGGGCGTTCTCGGCCGCGAGGGTGCCGATCCGGACCCGGTCCAGGCCGGTGATGTGCGCGCTCCCGCCACCGGTGGGGCCGGTGGGGTCGGTGGGACCGGTGGGGGTGAGACGGCCGCCCTGCGCCTCGACGAGCGCGGCCAGCCTCGGCAGCTCGGGCGACTCCACGCTCACCACCTGCCGGTGGGCCGCGCGGGCCAGCAGCTCGGCCATCGGCGCGGAGGCGGCGACCCGGCCGCGCGACAGCACCACCACGCGGTCGGCCAGCTGCTCCATCTCGCCGAGGAAGTGGCTGGAGACCAGGACCGCCCGGCCCTGGTCGGCCTGCGAGCGGAGGAAATCTCGCAGCCAGCGGATGGAATGGGGATCGAGCCCGTTCGCGGGCTCGTCGAGGACGAGCACGGGCGGATCGCCCAGCAGCGCCTGGGCGATGGCGACCCGCTGGGACATGCCGAGCGAGAGCTGGTCCAGGCGCAGCCCGCCCGCCTCGGTCAGACCGACGCTGTCCAGGAGTTCCCCGACGCGGCGGTCGGGCACCGCGGAGCCCGCGGCCACCATCCGCAGATGGGTGCGCACGCGATGCTTCGCATGGCCCGCGACGCCGCCCAGGACGGCACCGACGACGGTGCCGGGCGCGCCCCAGGCGCGCAGGGGGCGGCCGAGGTAGGAGGTCCGGCCCTCACCGTGCAGCAGGCCCAGCATCAGCTGGATCGTGGTGGACTTCCCGGCCCCGTTCGCACCGACGAAGCCGGTCACCTCACCGGCGCGGAGGGTCAGCGAGACGTCGTCCAGAACACGCTTGGTGCCGAAGGACCGGCCGAGGCCTTCCGCCTCGACCAGCACACCACCCGGCTCCGGCTCCGTATGGCTGGAGCGGTGGTTCATGTAGGGTCTCCCTGCGTTATCGCAAGGGGGAGGAAGCCCGCACCCGGCGACCTGAACAGGCGTGGAAACCGAAGGGTTGTCACCCGCGGGTTTCTTTCCCCGATTGCCTTGTTCCATTGCAATGTGAGTTCTTCCGGACTCAGTTCCGAAATCAGCTCCGGATGAGCCATATCAATTGCACGGCGAAAACCGCGTGCGCGAGAATGCAGGCAGCCCAGGAGAGGGGCCCGCGCATCCCGTGCCGGATCACCGTCGACCAGCCGACCGCCAGCAATACGGCGGACAGGGCGCAGCACACCCAGGAAATCACGAGCCAGGGCGTGGAATGGTCGGTGAATTGCCTGATCGCCGCCGCCGGCACGAGCGCCAGCAGGGGCAGCGCCCACGTACTCTCGCCGGCCGCGCGGGGCCGGGCGGACTTGGTGTCGGTCATCCCGGACGCTCCGTCTCTGCATGCTCTGTGTGCTCTGCGTGCTCTGCGTGTCTTCGTCTACGGGTAGCGGGCCGGGCCCGCCCGGGAAGTACCCGGGCAGACCCGGCCCACGCCACTCGATCAGCGGAGGGCGTTGTAGATCTCAAGAAGCGTCAGGCCCGGGGAGATGGCCGCGAGAGGCGCACGCACCCACCAGGACAGGCCGTCGTACCACTTCTTGAAGTCGCTGTACTTGCCGCCGATGGCCTTGGCGAAGCCGCCGACCTTGCTGAAGGCGGCCCGGATGGCGCTCCACTTGCTGGCAGCGGAGAGCTCGCCGTTGGCTATCTTGTTCATCTCGGTCCGCTCGGCGGACGAGAGCTCGGCCGCCAGCGGGCTGGCCAGCAGGGCGCGCGCGGCCTGCTGGGCCTCGGCCTGCTGGGTGGCCGAAACCGTCTGGGGCGCGGCCACGGAAGCCGTGGAGGCCTGGGCCAGGCCCGCGCCTCCCCCGATGGCGATGGCGGCGACGGCCGAAACGGCCGCCATCCGCAGGGTGTTGCGATTCATTTGAATCCCTTGCGTTGTCGCAAGGGGGAGGAAGCCCGAGTGGGCAACCTGAACAGGCGTGGAAACCGAAAGGGTCCCCCCGGACTTCTTTCCCCCGATTACTTGGTCGTTGCCGAACCGCTCCTGGTCAGAGAGAAGTCCGACGGTGCTCGGTCTCCCACACTTCGGGGCGCCGGGCACATCGGAACGTTACCCACAAGACGATCACTTGGCCACTGTTGAAATGGTCAACGGGCAAGGTGGGCGGCGGTGTTCCCCGCGCCTACCTGCGTATTCCCGGATCGGGTGGCGCTTTACCTGTGCATTGCTTGGCCGGAAGTTGTTGGTTGTGGCCGGAATGAATCTCCGGTGATGTGCTGGGTGGACACCGGATGGGCACGGGACGCACACCGAATGCGCACCCGATGAGGGGGAGATGACCGCTGCGGCCGGCGGGAGGCACGCTTTCGGTCGCGGCTTCGACGAGCTGGACGGTGCGGGCGGGGCAGGCCGCGCCGCGACCCGACCATCGCGGGCACAGGATGTCGGGTGCGGGAGGGGCGCTCCTTCCTAGCGTGAGGCGTGAAACGGAAGGAGGCCCCGGGTGCTGGAAGGGCTCAACCAGGCCATGGACCACGTCGAGGCGCGCCTCGACGGGGCGATCGACATCGCCGAGCTGGCACGGATCGCCGTGACGTCGGAGTACCACTTCCGGCGGCTGTTCTCGGCACTCGCCGGGATGCCGCTGTCGGAGTACGTCCGGCGCAGGCGGCTGACCGTCGCGGGCGCCGAGGTACTGGCGGGCGAACGGACCCTGCTCGACATCGCCGTGCGCTACGGCTACGGGTCGGGTGAGTCCTTCGCCCGCGCGTTCCGCGCCGTGCACGGCGTCGGGCCGGGCGAAGCCCGGCAGACCGGTGCGGCCCTGCGGTCACAGCCCCGGATGTCCTTCCGACTCGTCGTCGAAGGGAGCAGCAGCATGCAGTACAAGGTCGTGGAGAAGGACGCGTTCAAGGTGGTGGGCAAGAAGGCCCGCGTCCCCCTCGTCCACGAGGGGGCGAATCCGGCCATCGCCGAGTTCATCCGGGGCATCGGGCCGGACACGGTGCGGCGGATCGCCGGCCTGTCCGACCAGGACCCGGAAGGGATCGTCTCGGTCAGTGACGACCTCGACCCCAGCCGGGCCGAGGGGACCGAACTGGACTACTACCACGCCGTGGTGACGGGCGCGGCCGACGTACCGCAGGACCTGGACGTGCTCCGGGTCCCGGCGGGCACCTGGGCCGTCTTCGAGAACTCAGGCCCCTTCCCGCAGGCGCTCCAGCACCTGTGGCGGGACGTGTTCACCCAGTGGTTCCCGTCCAACCCGTACGAGAGCCGTCCGGGCCCCGAGATCCTCCAGGTCCGGCCGGACGAGTCCGGCGGGGCCGAGACGGCCCTGTGGATCCCGGTCGCCCGGTCGGCTACGCCGACGCGCGGCTGAACCGTACGAAGTCGGCCCAGGCTCCAGGGGTGACCGCCAGCTCCGGCCCGGCGGTCACCTTGGAGTCCCGGACGTGGACGGCGGAGGGGCAGGCCGCGACCTCGACGCACTGGCCGCCCTCGCCGCTGCTGTAGCTCGACTTCTGCCAGGCGAGCGCTACTTCGAGGCATTCGCCGCCCTCGCCGCTGCTGTAGCTGCTCTTGAACCAGGCCAGACCAGTGGTTTTCATCCTGCTTCTCCCAGCATCTTCTCGATCAAGGCGAGGGACTCATCGGGCGTGAGCGCTTGTGCCCGGATGATCCCATAGCGCTCAGCCATGATGCGTACCTGATCAGGATCAGTGATCAAGTGCGGGCGGCCGTAGGCCTCGTGATAGGCGATCTGCTGGCGGCCCTTGGGGTGGAGCAGGGTGAACGAGCCGTCCATCGCCGCGTGCGCGCCGCCGCCGTACGGCATCACCTGGAGCTGCACCGTGCGCAACCGGCCGATCTTCAGAAAGCGTTGGAGCTGTTCGCGGTGAACGTCCTGACCGCCCACCTTCCGCTCGAGCAGGTTGTGGTCAAGGACGAAGCTGAAGGTGGGGGACGGCCACCGTTCGAAGACCTGTTGGCGGTCCAGCCGGTCCTGCACCCGCTTTTCGATCGTCTGATCGTCCAGGAGCGGGCGACGCTCCGTGAAGATCTCGCGCGCGTGGCTCTCGGTCTGCAACAGACCCGGCACGCCCTGATGTCCGTACGCATGGAGTGCCTGAGTCGCGGCCTCCGCCTCTGCGTAGCTCCGGAACCAATCCGGATGCCGGGTCCGCGCCCGCTTCAGCGCCTCCCTGACCTCCGGGACCGCCGCCTTCAGGACGCCCCGCGCGCCCAGGACGACATCCGCCCGTTCCAGCAGGTCCGGCTGCGGGGTGCGGACACCCCGCTCGATCGCGCCGATCAGGTCCTCGCCGACGTGCAGGAGCGCGGCCAGTTCCTTCTGGTGGAGGTCGGCTGCCTCCCGTAATGCCTTGATCTGTTTGCCCAGGGCACGGAACAGGTGTGCCGTGCCGTCCGCCTCCACCGGGCGCTCTGGGCGTTCTTCGCGGTCTGACAGGTGGTTCATCGGCTGGTCCGCCCTTGTCCGTACGGGCCGTACACGAACAGGCCGCATCCCTACGGATCACGCTCGTAGCGCCGCCGCCACTGGAAAGCCTACGGCTCCGCCGCCACGCTCGGTGAGGTGACGACCGAATTCAGTGACATGGCACAGGCCTTCCGGCAGCGGTTCAGTGCGACGCGCCGCGGGGCCACCCTCGCCCGGCGGCTGGCGCAGGTGCAGCTGGCCTACTGGGGGGTGCCGTACGGCTGCCCGTTCTCCGACGACGTCGGGCTCGTCGTCGCCGAGCTCGCCGCCAACGCCGTGCTCCACGGGCAGGTGGCCGGGCGGGACTTCGAGCTGCGGATGGACTACGACGGGCGGGGGAGCGTACGGGTGGCGGTCAGCGACACCCGTGGCGACAAGGGGCCGCCGTCGGCGCCGGGGGCCGTCGATCCGTGGTCGGCGGAGGGCGGGCGGGGGCTGCTGGTGGTGGCGGCCGTGGCCGAGGAGTGGGGGGTCACGGCGCGGGAGCCCGGAAAGACGGTGTGGGCGGAGGTCCGGCAGGCGGGGGCCCGCCCGTGACGAGGTCTTGAAAGGGGTGAACAAAAGTCGCATTTTTCATCAGTAGTTATCTGCCTTCATCAGCTTTTATCCTGATGGCGTGAAGCTTTCCGAGCGGGCGGCGCGCAACGGTGTGCACTACCAGACCGCATGGGCCTGGGCGAAGGAGGGCCGTATGCCGGTCCCTGTCGTGCAGACGCCGTCCGGTATG
>NZ_JBHJTK010000043.1:0-60957 GCF_042267665.1 Streptomyces sp. NPDC056224 | reverse complement strand
GGCCCCGCGCAGACCAGGGCGAGCAGCGCCGCGGGGAGGGCGGCGAGGGCGAGCGGGCGGGGGACCGGCAGGCGCCGACGTCGTGGCGCGGGCGCGGCTGCGGGTCCGGGCGCGGGGGGTGACGCGGGCTCGGGTCCGGGCGCGAGCGGTGGCGCGGGCTCGCAGTCGAGCTCGGGGCCGGGGGCGGGCTCTGGGTCGGGCCCGGGCGCGGGCGCGGGCCGTGGCGCGGGCTCGCGGTTGAGCTCGGGGCCGGGGCCGGGGGCGGGCGTGGGATCGGGCTCGGGGTTGAGCTCGGGCCCGGGGGCGGGCGTGGCGTCGGGCTCGGGCATCGGTGTCCGGTTCGGCGTCGGGTCGGGGTTCGGGTGCGTCATCCGTCCGCCGTCAGACCGGCAGGGCCCAGGCCTGGTCGACCCGGTGGTCGCCGCAGGGGGCCAGCCGCAGCCGCTCGGCCGGGGCGTCCGGGGTGGCGGCCGCGACCGGGGCCGTCAGGCACAGGCCGCTGGCCTCCTCGACGAGCGCCCCGTCGCGGCGGTGCGTCCAGCTCTGGCCCTGCTGCCCGGCCTCCGCGGGCGCGCAGTCCGCCAGCTCCACCAGGCCGTCCTCGCCGGCCGACAGGCACTCGCCGGCCAGCCGCAGGCTCGCGCCGCCGACCAGGGTCCACCGCTGGTCGGGGGCTCCGGTACACCTCCCCATGACCACCGCGCCGACACCCGTGGTGTTGGCCCCGTCGGCGCACCTGGCGCCGTCCCCGACGATCTGACCGGTCGGGACGGCCTGGGCGCAGCCGCGCGGGGTGAGCCGCCAGACGGCCGTGTCGTGACCGGCCAGCCTTCCGGTCAACGCATCGGAGACCTCCCGGCGTTGCCCGCTCCACAGGTCACGCGCGTCGGTCGTACAGGACGGCAGCCCGATCTCGTCGAGCGGCACGTTGATGTCCCGGGCGGCGCCGGAGCGGTTGAGCACGGCCACCGCGCGGTCGCCGTTCGCGAGCGGCCGCACCAGGATCTCGAAGGTCGCGTTCGAGGAGACCACTGCTCCCTGACGGCCCATGGGGTCCTGGTCCAGCTCGACGAGACGGGTGTTCCCGAGGGCGGCGAGCCCGCCCGGAGTCAGGCGGGAGACGTCGGACGACAGGATGAAGGGGGCCGCCATCATGGCCCACAGGGCGACCTGGCTGCGGCTTTCGGCGTCACTGAGTCCGGGGGCGCCCGCGATGAGGAAGTCGGGGTCGTTCCAGTTGCCGGGGCCCGCGTACCGCCCCAGCCAGCGGTTGTAGCCGTAGTTGCCCATCACCGAGCTCCACCGCGAGGCGGCGGGGGCGGCGGGGGCGTACACCTTGATGTCCCGGCCCTCGCGCCACAACTGTCCGGTCTCGCCGACCCAGCCGAGGACCTTGTGCCAGTCGGAGCCGCCCCATTCACCCTGCTGGAAGTAGGCGGGCGCGGAGGCCGACAGCACCATGTCCCGGCCGCTCGCGCGCAGGGCCGCGGCGACGGAGTGGTAGGCGTCCCGGTAGGCCTGTTCCTTCGTCCTGCCCTCCGGCACCCACAGGTTGCAGCCGTCCATCTTCACGTAGTCGACGTTCCAGGAGGCGAACTGCCGGGCGTCCTGCGCGTAGTGGTCCGCGCCGCCGCCCTGGGGGGCCCCGCTTCCCGGGTACTTCTCACAGGTGAGCGAGCCGGCGTCCTGGTAGATGCCGAACTTCAGGCCCTTGGCGTGCAGGTGGTCGCCGAGCCAGGCCATGCCGTGCGGGAACTTCTCCTTGTCGACGACCAGCGCGCCCCGCGCGTCGCGGCTCTTGGTCATCCAGCAGTCGTCGACGGTCACCGTGTCGTAGCCCTTGGCGGCGAGCCCGGTGGAGACGAGCGCGTCGGCGTTCGCGACGACCTTGGCCTCGTCGATGTCGCACATGTAGTGCGCCCAGTTGTTCCAGCCCATGGGCGGGGTGAGCGCGAGCGGGGTGTCAGAGGTCGCGGTGGGCTCGGCCGCCGCCGGGGCGGGGGAGAGCGTCAGGGCGAACAGGGCGGCCGCGGTCAGACAGGGGAGCGAGGCGCGCAGGCGAGGCGGCACGGAGTCTCCTTGACGTGGACGTGGACGTGGACGTGGACGTGGACGTGGACATGTGGCGCGTGGCTGGGGCAGTGGGGCAGTCGTGCGCCCAGTGCAGCGAGGTGACTACCCGCTGTCAACGCAAGTCGCTGATTATCCGCCAATGACCAGCAATATGGCCGCAGTCGATGACGCGAGGAGGGTGTGATACGGCGTATGTTACGGTGTATCTCATGCCGAGGAGATCAGCCGCCCTGGACCGGGCCACACCTGGGGCGATCGCCGTCGCCGCCCTGCGCATCATCGACGAGGAAGGGCCCGCGGCCCTGAGCTTCCGCGCCCTCGCCGACCGGCTCGACGTCTCGCACGCCACCGTCCAGCGCCGCTGCTCCGACCTCGCCGGACTGCTGGACCTCTGCACCGAGCACCTGGCCGCGCAGCTCCCCGACGTCCCCGCCGGAACGGACTGGGCGGACGCCGCCGAGCAGCGGTTCGGTGCGCTGTACCGGCTGCTCACCGCCCACCCCGGGCTGCTGGTCCTGCGCGGAGGCCGCCCCTGGCTCGGGCGGCAGCTGCTGGCCCGGCTGGTGGAGCCCGCGCTCGCCGACAGCGTGGCCGCAGGCATGACCGCCGCCGAGGCGATGACCGTCTACCGCCGCATGTACCTGCTCACCCTGGGCAGCGCGGCCTTCGTGGACCACCGGGACCCGGCCGGAGCCACCGCCGCCTCCCGGGCGGCCCTGGCCGCGCTGGACCCTGCCGAGTTCCCGGTGCTCGCGGGCGGGCTGGCGGACGTACTGCCGCCGCTGACGGACCACGAGGTGTACTACGGCGCCCTGCGCCAGCTGATCGAGGCCGCCCGGCCCACCGAGCCCACCGCCTGAACGGGGAGACAGACCATGCAACCGGCACAGCACCTCGACTACGCCGCCGTGCGCGCCGCCGCCGGCCGGATCGCCGGAGCGGTACGGCCCGTCGCCGTGGCCCCGGCGGCCGAGGGCGTCTGGTACGCGCTGGAACACCTCCAGCACACCGGCTCCTTCAAGGCCCGCGGCGCGCGCAACTTCCTCGCCGCCCACGCCGGCGCCGGCACCCTCCCGGACACGGGCGTCACCATCGCCTCCGGCGGCAACGCGGGCCTCGCCTGCGCCTGGGCGGCCCGCGCCCACCGCGTGCCCGCGACCGTGTTCCTGCCCGTGGGCGCCCCCCGGGTGAAGGTGGAGCGGCTGCGCGGGTACGGGGCCGAGGTGCGGCTCGTCGGCGACCGGTACGCCGAAGCGCTGGCCGCCTGCGAGGAGTTCGCCGCCGCGAGCGGGGCCCTGAGCAGCCACGCCTACGACCACCCGCTCATCGCGGCGGGTGCCGGGACCCTGCTCGACGAGATCCGTGCCGCCCTGCCCGGGCTGGACACCGTGGTCGTCGCCGTCGGCGGCGGCGGACTGTTCGCCGGGGTCGCCACCGCCGCCCGCGAACACGGCGTGCGGGTGGTCGCGGCCGAGCCGGAGAACTGCCGGGCCCTGAACGCGGCCCTGGCGGCGGGCCGCCCCGTGGACGTCGCCGTGGACTCCGTGGCCGCCGACTCCCTCGGAGCCACCCGGGTCTCCGCGGACGCGCTGGCCGCCGCGCGGGACGCGTCCGTGCGCTCGGTCCTGGTCCCGGACGAGGCGATCACGGCCGCCCGGCGCGCGCTCTGGGAGGAGCACCGGCTCGTGGTCGAGACGGGCGCGGCCACCGCTCTGGCGGCGCTGCGCTGCGCTGCGCGACCGCTCGGCGAGCGCGTCGCCGTGATCCTCTGCGGGGCCAACACGGACCCCGCGGACCTGGTGGCTCCCGGGATCTGAGCCTCACCCGGACGGACGGACGGACGGACGGACGGACGACGATCGTCGCGGCGGCCGACGACTTTCGAGGACAGCACGGGGTGCCGCCCCTTTGTGAGGGTTCGCAGTGTCCGGGCGACGGCCGCCGGGGCACGGTGAACGACACGGAGGAACGGGCGTGGCACAGCGCAAGGGTTGTCTGATCGGCTGCGGGGTGGCGCTGGTACTGGGCATCGGCCTCGCAGTGGTGGCGGTCTTCGGGATGGGCAAGGTCCTCGACTTGGCCGACAAGACCCTGGTCGACCCCAAGGTCTACGAGGCCGTCAAGGCCGGTGACGCGGAGAGCGAGGTGCGCGCCAAGCTCCCGTCGGGCGACTCCTTCGTCAAGAGCGCGCTCAAGGAGGGCGGCCCGCCCCAGCCCGAGGGCAGCACCTGCTCCTGGTACCTCGCCGGCGGCGACCCCCGGAACGGCAAGGAGACGGTGCTGCGCTTCTGCTTCAAGGACGGCAAGCTTGCCGAGAAGGCCGAGTACCCGATGGCGTAGGGCCGCGACCGCCCACCGTCCCGGCCGCCTCGGGCCCCGGCGCTCATGCGGTTTCCCGGCCCACGGGTAAAGCGCATTAGTGCGGGTCTTCGCGGACCGTCGACAAAGAGTCAACATCCTGACGGTGAACCGGCTTCGCCATCGAATCGATATCACGGTCGATTTCTTTTGGACTAAAGCGCATCAGTCCAGTTCGGAGGCGGTCGCACCGGGCGCCCCAGAGGCGGGTGCGGAGCCGCCGCAGCGATCGTCACCTGTGCACCACCGGCCATTGCCGCTCCGGCCTCATTGACGAGGTCTTGCTCTCCGGCGACCGTGGGCACCGCCTCCGGCAATGAGGCCGGACTTCTGCGAAGGCGGCGACGATGACCCGTGCGAACCCGACCCGTATCGCCGTTGCCGCGCTGGCGGCCGGCGTCCTCCTCTCGGCCGCCGGGTGTGGCATGAGCGGCGCTTCCGGGCAGTCCCGGGAGGCCGAGAGGACGGGCAGGGTGGCGGGTGAGATCACCTTCCGCACGCTCCAGCTGAAGCCCACGTTCACGGCGTACGTGCAGGGCGTGATCGACGGCTTCGAGCAGAAGTACCCCGGGGCCGAGGTCAGATGGGAGGACGTCCCGGGCGACGGCTACAACGAGAAGCTCGTCGCCGACGCCCAGGCCGGAGCCCTCCCGGACGTGGTCAACCTCTCCACCGACTCCTTCCAGCTCCTCGGCGACCGCGGCATGCTCGCCGACGTCGCCAAGCTCGACGGCGCGGTCGCGGGGGAGTACGTGCCGGGCGCCTGGGAGCAGTTCAAACTCCCGGGCAGGGGCGACGGCGTGTTCGCGTACCCCTGGTACGTGACCCCGGAGATCCTCACCTACAACGAGGCGCTCTTCGAGAAGGCGGGCCTGGACCCGGCCGAGCCGCCCACCAGCGTGGAGCAGTTCTTCGACTACGCCGAGAAGATCGCCGCCTCGTCCGGCGGCCGGTACTCCGCCTTCATGGCCGACCCCAAGGGCCGCCTGCCCGGTGACTGGCAGAAGATGGGCGTCCCCCTCCTCGACGAGAAGCGCGAACGGTTCACCTTCGACACCGACACGGCCGTCGCCTGGGTGGAGCGGATGAAGGACCTGTACGCCAAGGGCGCCATGCCCAAGGAGTCACTGCTCAAGTCCGACGACATCAACCAGCTCTACGGCGGCGGAAAGCTCGTCTTCGGCCCCGGCTCCCCGGGCTTCGTCAAGGACGTCAGGCGCAACGCTCCCCAGGTGTACGCGGGCACCCGGGTCGCGGGCGCCGTCACGGGCAAGCTCGGCCACATAGGCATCTACGCCCAGTGCCTCGGCATCAAGAGGGACACCAAGCACCTGGACGCGGCGGCCGAGTTCGCCAAGTGGGTCACCAACGGTCCCAACCAGGTGGAGTTCTCGAAGAAGGCCACCATCTACCCCTCCAACGCCCGGGGCCTCGCCGACCCGTACTTCACGGACAGGGGCGACGGCAAGGACGCGGAGACCCTCGCCCGCGCGGTCGGCGCCGAGCAGCTGAAGACCGCCGGGCTCGACGCCAACACCCCCGTCCAGTGGACCAACCAGGTGGGCGACGCCGTCGTACGCGAGGTGCAGAAGGCCATCAAGGGCGAACAGGACGCCCGTACGGCGGTGAAGAGGGCCCAGGAGGAGGCCAACAAGCTCCTCGCCGACGCGGCGCGCAGGTGACCGGCGCCCCGGACGGCACGCGGCACCGCAGACGGGCGCGGAAGGCGAAGGCGGCCATGGAGGCCGACACCGGGCTGGTCCACCGCACCTGGTGGACCCCCTACCTCTTCCTCGCCCCCGGCCTGGTGATGGTGACGCTGTTCAGCCTCTGGCCGTTCGTCAACACCGTGATCCTCTCCCTCACCGACTCCCGGATCCTGCGCGGCGGCACCTTCATCGGCTTCGACAACTACACCCGGGCCTTCGCCGACCCCGACTTCTGGGTCGCGACCGCCAACAGCGTCCTGTACCTGGTGGTCGTCGTGCCCTGCCTGGTCTTCCTGCCGCTGGCCCTCGCGGTCCTCGTACGGACCAGGGTCCCCGGCATCGGGTTCTTCCGGTCCGCCTTCTACACGCCGGTGATCGCCTCCGCCGTGGTCGTCGGCCTGATCTGGCAGTGGGTGCTGCGCAGCGACGGGCTGGTCAACACCGTCTTCCTGAAGCTGCGCGTCGTCTCGGAGCCGGTGCCGTTCCTGACGGACAGCACGATGCTGCTGGTCTCCGCGATGATCGTGACCGTGTGGAAGGGCCTCGGCTACTACATGGTCTTCTACCTGGCGGCCCTCGGGAACGTCCCCGCCTCCCTCCACGAGGCGGCCGCGCTCGACGGCGCCGGCTCCGTCCGCCGCTTCTTCAGCATCACCGTCCCCCAGGTGAAGCCGATGATGCTGCTGGTCGGCACCCTCTCCGCCATCTCGGCGCTGCGCGTCTTCACCGAGATCTACATCCTCGGCGGCGAGAGCGGCGGTCCCGGCGGCGGTGCCCGCACCCTGCCCTTCCTCATCCGGCAGGTCGGCCTCGGCTTCTCCGGCGAGACGGGCTACGCCTCCGCGATCTCCCTCCTGCTGTTCCTCCTGACGCTGGTCTTCAGCCTGCTGGGCCGCCGCCTGTCGAAGGGGGACGAGAGGTGAGACGTCCCTGGACCGGCCCGGCCTGCCGGTACGCCACACTGCTGCTGATGCTCGTGGTCATGCTGGGCCCGATCGTGTGGCAGTTCCTGACCTCGATCCGCGGCCGCACGGAGAACGTGTACGACGGCGTGCTGCCCTCGCAGCCCACCCTCGACAACTACGTCCGCGTCGCCGAGTCCTTCCCGCTCCTCCAGTACGTCGGCAACACCCTGATCGTTGCCGTCCTCGCCGTCACCTCGAACACGCTGTTCGCGTCGATGGGCGGGTACGCCCTGTCCCGGGCCGCCTGGAAGGGCCGCAAGGCCGTCTTCACCGTCCTGGTGGCGTCCCTGATGTTCCCCTTCGAGTCCGTGATGATCTCGATGTTCCTCACGGTCCGCGGGATGGGCCTGGTCGACACCCTCATCGGCGTGTGGCTCCCCGGCGCGGTCTCCGTCCTCAACATCATGATCATGCGGGCGGCCTTCCTGTCCGTGCCCAAGGAAGTGGAGGAGGCCGCGGTCCTGGACGGCGCGGGCGAATGGGCCCGCTTCACCCGCGTCTTCCTCCCCTCCGCCAAGGGAGCCCTGGCCGTCGTCTGCATCACCAGCTTCATGGGTGCCTGGGACGACTTCCTGTGGCCCCTGCTGGTCCTGACCGACAGCGAGAACTACACCCTGCAACTCGGCCTGAAGACCCTGGCCGGCGCCACCACCGTCAACGACCAGCGGCTCATCGCCGCCGGCGCGATGGCCGCGCTCATCCCGATGGTGCTCCTCTTCTTCGCCCTCCAGCGTTTCTTCTTCAAGGGCGTGGGCGAGGGAGCCGTCAAGACCTGAGCCGGTCCGTCCACCGCCCGTACCGACCACCCTCCCCTGGAGCAGCCGTCATGCACGACGACCGCAGCGTCACCGAACACCGCCTCCGCCGGGTCCTCAAGGAGCGGATCAAGCCCGCCGTCCACTCCCGCCCGGTCCCGCTGACCGTCGAGCGCTGGGAGGTGCCGGGTGAACCCGTCCCCGTCGCCGAGGGCCTGGCGGCGACGTACGGGCCCTGCGCGATCGGCGACGCGTGGGGCCCGGCCTGGGGCACCACCTGGTTCAAGGTCACCGGCACCGTCCCCGCCGAGTGGGCCGGCCGTACGGTGGAGGCCGTCCTCGACCTCGGCTTCGACCGGATGATGCCCGGCTTCCAGTGCGAGGGCCTGGTCCACCGGTCCGACGGCGGCGAGGTCAAGGCGCTCAACCCGTACAACGACTGGGTGCGCGTCGCCGACCGCGCCGCGGGCGGCGAGCAGGTCGAGTGGTACGTGGAGGCCGCCTCCAACCCGGTCCTCGTCGACCACACGGCCACGTCCGAGGGCGACCGGCTGACCAGCGGCGACCAGCCCCTCTACCGGCTCGCGCGGATGGACCTCACCGTCTTCGAGACCGAGGTCTGGGAACTGGTCCAGGACCTCGAAGTCCTCTACGACCTCATGGTGCAGCTCGACACCGCGGACGCCCGGCGGTACGAGATCCTGCGCGCCGTCGAGGCGGCTCTGGACGCGGTGGACCTCGGCGACGTGGCCGGCACGGCGGCCGCCGCCCGGTCGTGCCTGGTGGGCGTGCTCGCCGCGCCCGCCCACGCCTCCGCGCACCGGATCAGCGCGGTCGGCCACGCCCACATCGACTCCGCGTGGCTGTGGCCCCTGCGTGAGACGGTCCGCAAGGTCTCGCGCACCTCGTCCAACATGGTCAACCTGATGGACGAGCACCCCGAGTTCGTCTTCGCCATGTCGCAGGCGCAGCAGCTCGACTGGATCAAGACCTACCGGCCCGAGCTCTTCGAGCGGGTCAAGAAGAAGATCGCGGACGGGCAGTTCGTGCCGGTCGGCGGCATGTGGGTGGAGTCCGACACCAACATGGTCGGCGGCGAGGCCATGGCCCGCCAGTTCCTCTACGGGAAGAAGTTCTTCCTCGACGAGTTCGGCATCGAGACCCTGGGCGCCTGGCTCCCCGACTCCTTCGGCTACACCGCCGCCATGCCCCAGATCGTCAGGCTCTCCGGCTCCAAGTGGTTCCTGACCCAGAAGATCTGCTGGTCCCAGGTCAACACGTTCCCCCACCACACCTTCTGGTGGGAGGGCATCGACGGCACCCGGGTCTTCACCCACTTCCCGCCCGTCGACACCTACAACTCGGACCTCGGCGGTGCCCAGCTGGCCCACGCCGCCCGCAACTACCGCGAGAAGGGCCGGGGCACGCGGTCGCTGACCCCCTTCGGCTGGGGCGACGGCGGTGGCGGCCCCACCCGCGAACACCTCGCCCGTGCCAAGCGCCAGCGGGACCTCGAAGGCTCCCCGCGGGTCGAGATCGAGCGGCCGGACGCCTTCTTCGAGAAGGCCCGCGCCGAATACCCGGACGCGCCCGTCTGGGCCGGCGAGCTCTACCTGGAGCTGCACCGCGGCACCTACACCTCCCAGGCCAAGACCAAGCAGGGCAACCGGCACAGCGAATCGCTGCTGCGCGAGGCCGAATTGTGGGCCGCCACCGCCGCCGTGAAGGTGCCGGGGTACGGGTACCCGTACGAGGACCTGGAGCGGATCTGGAAGACGGTGCTGCTGCACCAGTTCCACGACATCCTGCCCGGCTCCTCCATCGCCTGGGTGCACCGCGAGGCGCGCGAGACGTACCGGGCGCTGCGCGAGGAACTCCGGGGCATCACCCTGGCCGCCCAGCAGGCACTCGCGGGGGAGGGCACGGAGGAACTGGTCTTCAACTGCGCGCCGCACGCCCGGCGCGGCATCCCGGCCGGCGGCGCGGGCCACCCGGCCGAGGCGGGGCATCCCGTCACGGTGGAGGAGCGGCACGGCGGCGGGCACGTCCTGGCCAACGGGCGGCTGCTGGTCGAGATCGACGGCCGGGGGCTGGTCGTCTCCGCCTACGACCTGGAGGCGCGGCGCGAGTCGGTCGCCCCCGGAGCCGCCGCGAACCTGCTCCAGATCCACCCCGACTTCCCGAACATGTGGGACGCCTGGGACGTCGACGCGTTCTACCGCAACAAGGTCACGGACCTCGTGCAGCTGGACGCGCTGGAGGTCGCCGAGAGCGGTCCCGCGTCCGTCACCGTCCGGGTCACCCGCTCCTTCGGCCGCTCGAAGGCGGTCCAGTCCCTCACCCTGCGGGCCGGGGCCAAGACGCTCGACATCGTCACGGACGTGGACTGGCACGAGACCGAGAAGTTCCTCAAGGCCGCCTTCCCCCTGGACGTGAAGGCCGACCGGACCGCCTCCGAAACCCAGTTCGGGCACGTCTACCGGGCCACCCACACCAACACCTCGTGGGAGGCGGCCAAGTTCGAGATCTGCGCCCACCGCTGGATCCACGCGGAGGAGCCCGGCTGGGGGGTCGCGCTGCTCAACGAGTCCACGTACGGGCACGACGTGACCCGCGACATGCGGGCCGACGGCGGGCAGACCACCACCATCCGGCTCTCGCTCCTGCGCGCCCCGCGCTACCCCGACCCGGAGACCGACCAGGGCTCCCACACGCTGCGGTACTCACTCGCGCCCGGCGCGGGGATCGGCGACGCGGTCCGTGAGGGCCACGCGCTGAACCTGCCCGAGCGCGTGGTGCCGGGCGCGGGCCCGGTCGCCCCGCTGGTGGCGGTGGACGACGACGCGGTGGTCGTCGAGGCCGTCAAGCTCGCCGAGGACCGGGGCGGCGACGTGATCGTCCGCCTCTACGAATCCCGGGGCGGCCGCGCCACGGCCACGCTCACGGCGGACTTCCCGCTCACGGCGGCCGCCGAGAGCGACCTCCTCGAACGTCCGCTGGAGGGCGGGGCGGTGGGATCTCCCGCACCGGACGGGACGGTCGCCCTGACCCTCCGTCCCTTCCAGATCCTCACGATCCGCCTGCGCCGCTGATGTCGCGGTAGGCGCGTTGCCGCCGGGCCCGCCGCCTCGTGGCGGCGGGCCCGGACCGGCCGGGGCACCGGGCCGGAGGCGTGAGGCGCTCCGTCATCCGGCAGACGGTACGGGCACCACGTGAGCCGCTGGGGACCGCTGGGCGGGGGAACTGCGTGGACGGTGCTCGGCCGTTGCCGTATGTTCCTGCCTGCCCGCCCCCTGTTGGCGGGCTTCTTCATGTCACGTGCACCCATGGGGGGTCCTTCGCCATGTCCTTCGGCACCAGATCACTGCCTCCGCTCGGCGCGCCCCCGGTGCGCCCGCTGGCCCGCTCGCCGAAGGGCCTGGCCACGGCGCTGACCGTGCTGCTCGGCCTGTGCGCGGCGACCCGTCTGCTGGCCGTGGCCGCCGGGATCAACCGGTACCTGGCCGTGGACGCCCTGCCGAAGGGACCGGTGGCGGGCGCGGGACCGTCCTGGCCGCTGTACTCGATGGCGATGGGTCTGGTCCTGCTGGCCATGGCGCCCACGGCCGTGGTGTTCGTCGTCTGGTTCCACCGGGTCCGGGCGAACGCGGGTGTGTACGCACCGGGGATGTTCATCCGGGGCGCGGGCTGGGCGATCGGGGTCTGGTTCATCCCGCTCGTGGGCTGGACCCTCCTCGCGCACATGATCGCCGTGAAGGTGTGGGCGGCCAGTGCGTCGAGGCAGCCCGGCAGCGCTGCGTCACCCGTTTCGGCGGCCCCCGTCGCTGCCTGGTCCGGCACGTTCGGCGCGGCGCTGCTGGTTTCCCTGGCCGTCGGCCGCTTCGCCGCCGACGCCACGACCCGGGACGGGCTGCGCGACGCCGTCCTGGTCGCCATGGCCTCGGACCTGCTCTTCGCCGTGGCGGCCGGGCTGACCGTCGTCTTCGTGCGCAGGCTGTCGGCGATGCAGTCGGCGTGAACTCCGCCACAGCCGGCGGCGCGGGCGGGCCGCCCGGCCCGGGTTCCGGGCGGGGTAGGGCCCCACTTGGTTTTGCACCTAGTTGCAAAACCGGGCCGCCCTCGCTAGAACAGGGACATCACCCCCGCGCGAGGAGGCGCCCCCCATGTCCCAGAGCCGGTACCCGCACCTGCTGAGCCCCCTGGACCTCGGCTTCACCACCCTGCCGAACCGCGTGATCATGGGGTCGATGCACACCGGCCTCGAAGAGCACGAGGGCGGCTTCGAGCGCCTCGCCGCCTTCTACGCCGAGCGCGCCCGCGGCGGCGCGGGCCTGATCGTCACCGGCGGCATCGCGCCCAACGACGCCGGCCGGCCCTTCGAGGGCGGCTCCCGCCTCACCACCGAGGACGAGGCCGCCGAGCACCGGGTGATCACCGAGGCGGTGCACGCCGAGGGCGGGAAGATCGCGATGCAGATCCTCCACTTCGGCCGCTACGCCTACCACAAGGACCTGGTCGCCCCCAGCCCCCTCCAGGCCCCGATCAGCCCGTTCGTCCCGAACGAGCTCACCGACATCGAGGTCGAGCGGACGGTGGAGGACTTCGTCCGCGCCGCCCGCCTCGCCAAGCTCGCGGGCTACGACGGCGTCGAGATCATGGGCTCCGAGGGCTACCTGATCAACGAGTTCATCGCCGCCGCCACCAACCGGCGCACCGACCGCTGGGGCGGCGCGTACGAGAACCGCGTCCGCTTCCCGCTGGAGATCGTCCGCCGCACCCGCGCGGCCGTCGGCGAGGACTTCATCCTCATCTACCGCCTCTCCATGCTCGACCTGATCCCCGGCGGCTCCACCCTCGACGAGGTCGTCCACCTCGCCAAGGAGATCGAGGCGGCCGGCGCCACCATCATCAACACCGGCATCGGCTGGCACGAGGCCCGCATCCCCACCATCGCCACCTCCGTCCCGCGCGGCGCCTACACCTGGGTCACCAAGCGGCTGATGGGCGCGGTGAGCGTCCCCCTCGTCACCAGCAACCGGATCAACACCCCCGAGATCGCCGAGGAACTGCTCGCCGACGGGCGCGCCGACCTGGTTTCGCTGGCCCGCCCCTTCCTCGCCGACGCCGACTTCGTCGCCAAGGCCGCGGCCGGCCGCCCCGAGACGATCAACACCTGCATCGGCTGCAACCAGGCCTGCCTCGACCACACCTTCAGCGGCAAGATCACCAGCTGCCTGGTCAACCCGCGTGCCTGCCACGAGACCGAACTCGTCCTGTCGCCCACGCAGCTGAAGAAGCGCGTCGCCGTCGTCGGCGCCGGTCCGGCGGGACTGGCCTGCGCCGTCTCCGCCGCCGGCCGCGGTCACGCCGTCACCCTCTTCGAGGCCTCCGGCCACATCGGCGGGCAGCTCGACATCGCCCGCCGCATCCCGGGCAAGGAGGAGTTCGAGGAGACCATCCGCTACTACGGCACCCAGCTCGCCGCCCACGCCATCGACGTCCGGCTGAACACCCGAGCCGACGTGGAGACGCTCCAGGGCTACGACGAGGTCGTCGTCGCCACCGGCGTCACCCCCCGCACCCCCGACATCGAGGGCGTCGACGGCGAGAACGTCGTCACCTACCTCGACGTGCTGCGCGACGGCGCCCACGTCGGCGAGCGCGTCGCCGTCGTCGGAGCCGGCGGCATCGGCTTCGACGTCGCCGAGTTCCTCACCGACAGCGACGAGGGCGCCTCCCAGGACCCCGAGGTGTACTTCCGCCACTGGGGCGTGGACACCACGTACACCGGCCCCGGCGGGCTCGCCAAGCCCGAGCGCCCCGCGCCGCCGCGCCAGGTCCACCTGCTCCAGCGCAAGACCACCAAGGTCGGCGCCGGACTCGGCACCACCACCGGGTGGATCCACCGCGCGGAGCTCAAGCACCGCGGGGTCGTCTCCGTCGCCGGGGCGACGTACGACCGGATCGACCACGAGGGCCTGCACATCACCGTCGGCGACGAGCAGCGCCTCGTGCCCGCCGACACGGTGGTCCTGTGCACGGGCCAGGAGCCGCGCCGCGACCTGTACGAGGCGCTGCTCGCGGCCGGCACCCGGGCGCACCTGATCGGCGGCGCCGACGTCGCCGCCGAACTCGACGCCAAGCGGGCCATCCGCCAGGGCACGGAGCTGGCCGCCACGCTCTGACCCCCCTGCGGCATCGTCTGACCGAAAGGGATTGTGGCGGTCCGCCCGGACCGCCACAATCTCCCGGGTGACGTTCTCACCCGCAGACGCAGACAAGGTCCTCGCCGACAACTTCGCCCCCTGGGTGCTCGCCCTCGGCCTCACCGTCCAGGAGACCGGCGACCGGCACGCCGTCCTGCGGCTGCCGTGGTCCGACACCCTGGCCCGGGACGGCGGCGCCCTCTGCGGGCAGGCCCTGATGACGGCCGCCGACACCGCCACCGTCATCGCGATCTCCGCCGCGCGCGGGGCGTACGGGCCGATGACCACCGTTCAGCAGTCGACGAGCTTCCAGCGGCCGGTCACCGGCGCCGACGTGCTGATCCACGTACGGGTCACCAAGCTGGGCCGGCGGATGGCCTTCGCCGACATCACCATGACCCCCGAGGGCGCCGACGAGCCGTCCGCCACGGCCTCCACCGTGTACGCCCTGCTCGGCTGAGCTCAGTCGCGGCCCGCGAGCGGCAGCCGGACCACGAGCCGGGCCCCGCGCGCGGACGCCTCGGCGGTGAGGGTGCCGCCGTGGTGATGCGTCAGGTCCCGGGCGATGGCGAGACCGAGGCCCGCTCCGCCGTGGTCGCGGCTGCGGGCGTCGTCGAGCCGGGTGAAACGCTCGAAGACGCGCTCCCGGTCACCGGGCGGGATGCCCGGCCCGTCGTCCGTGACCTCCAGCACGGCGGTCCGTACGTGCGGGCCGTCGGCGGTGCGCAGCACCACCTCCACCCGCCCGGCGGCGTACCGCTGGGCGTTGTCGAGCAGATTGGTGACCACCCGGGCCAGCCACAGCTCGGTGCCCGTCACCTCGACGCCGGACGCCAGGTCGGTGCGTACGGGAACACGGTCCCCGAGGCGTGACTCCACCGAGCCGCGGACCACGTCGCCCAGGTCCAGCCGGACCGCGGCGACGGGCTGGGCGGCGTCGATGCGGGCGAGCAGCAGGAGGTCGGAGGCGAGCTGCTGAAGGCGTTCGATGTCCTCCAGCGCTCCGCTGATCAGCTCCGGCCACAGTTCCGGGTCCCGGACCGCCAGGGCCACCTCCAGCTGGGTGCGCAGCACCGTGATCGGGCTGCGCAGCTCGTGAGAGGCGTCGGCGATGAACTCGCGCTGGCGGATGCCGGCGGACTCCAGCCGGTCCAGGGTGGTGTTCATCGTCTGCGCCAGCCGGGCCACCTCGTCGCGGGTGGGCGGCACGGGGACCCGGCGGTGCAGGTCCCTGTCGGTGATCTCGGCGACCTCGGCGCGGATCGCCTCGACCGGGCCGAGCGCGCGGCCGGTGACCCGCCAGGTGACGAGCGCGACGGTGACGAGCAGCAGCGGGCCGCCGACCGCCAGGGCGGCGGTGGTGGTGTCGTCGGCGGCGTCCACGTCGCGCAGCGAGGTCCCCACGAAGACGGTGACCAGGCCCTGCGGGGTCTCGGTGGTGACCTGGACGACGCGCTGGCGGTGCTCGCCGCCGAGCATGCCGATCCGCCAGGTGTGGAAGGCCGTACCGGGCCGCATCGGTTTGACGGGGGCGATCGAGGGGGCCGCCGCCAGGTTCGGGGTCGCGCGCAGCACCCGGCCGCGGGCGTTCACCACCTGGACGAAGTCGGCGCCGTGCAGCGGCGGCCGCATCCGTTCGAGATTTCCGGTGGCCGCGAGCTGGGCGACCGTCTCGGCCTGCCGCTCCGCGTCGCGCTCGGCGTTGCGGAGCAGTTCGGCCTCCAGCAGCCCGAGCAGGGCGAAGGAGGCCAGCGCCAGGGCCGCGGCGACGACCACGACGGCACCCACCGTGGCACGGGCGCGGACGGTCGTGGGCCACAGCCGCCGCAGCGGCGGCCACGGGAGGGCGCCCCGCAGACGTCGCCGACGGGCCGGGCGGGGGAGCGCGGTCTCAGCCACCGTCGGCCGCCAGGCGGTAGCCGGCACCGCGTACGGTCTCCAGGGCGGTGCGACCGAACGGCGTGTCGATCTTGCGGCGTACGGCGCTGACGTGGACCTCGACCACGTTGGGGTCCCCGGCGAAGGCACTGTCCCACACCTGTTCCAGGATCTCCCGTTTGGGTATCACCTCGCCGGGACGCCGGGCCAGGTACTCCAGGACCGCGAACTCCCGTGCGGTCAGCCGTATCTCGCTGTCGCCGCGGGCGCAGGAGTGCCGGGCCGGGTCCAGCGTCAGGTCGCCGAACCGCATCGTCTGCGGGCCCCGCCGGCCCGTACGCCGCCCCAGCGCCCTCAGCCGGGCGACCAGGACGAGGTACGAGAAGGGCTTGGACAGGAAGTCGTCGGCGCCGGTGTCCAGGGCCTCCGCCTCGTCGTACTCGCCGTCCTTGGCCGTGAGCATCAAGATCCCCGACTCGTTGCCGGCGGCGCGCAGCCGCGCGCACACCCGGTAGCCGTTCAGGCCGGGCAGCATGATGTCGAGCACGATCAGGTCGTAGTCGTGCTCGGTGGCCATCCACAGCCCTTGCAGCCCGTCGTGGGCCACGTCCACCGAGAACCCCTCGGATTGAAGTCCCCGCTGCAGGGCCACGGCCAGTCGCCGTTCGTCCTCCACCACCAGTACGCGCATGCCGACAGGGTCTCAGGCCCGGCCGGCATCCGGCTGAAGAGGTCTTCAGCTGGCTTCAGGTGGGCTTCAGCATCCGCTCGGCATGCTCGGGAACGATCCGGGTGCGGTGCCCGGTTGTGCATGAGGAGTGCCGGTATGTCTGAGTCCGTCCCGCCGTCCGTCCCGCCGTCCGTCCCGCCGTCCGAGCAGCCCGAGAACACCCCGGGACCCGGCGTCCGCAAGCGCGCGCCCCTGGGACGCCTGGTCCCCGGCAGCAAGGGCGCCCGCTGGGCGGCGCTGGGTGCGGCCGCGGTCATCGTCGGCGGTGGCGCGGCGGCCGTCGCCGTGGCCGGGCACCACGACGGCCAGGTGAGGGCGCACGGGGGCCCGCGCATGGCCTGGGCCGGTCCCGGTCACGAGGGTGAGGGCAAGCGCGGACCCGGGAAGCCCGGCGAGCCCGGTGAGAAGCGCGAGCGCATGCGCCTCGACCTGAGGGGGATGGGCCCGGGGCAGCCCGGCATGCTCAAGGAGCACGGCGCCAAGGGCGGCCCGGGCTCCGGGAAGGCGGCGCCGGCGCCGCTGCCGTCGCTGCCCATCGGCCAGGCCGCCGAGAAGGCGGCCGGCGCGGTGGAGGGCGGCAAGGTGGAGAGCCTTCGCGTCGTCGCACAGGAGGGTGGCGGCAGCGCGTGGCGGGCCGTGGTGATCGGACCGGACGGGGTGCGGCACGCGGTGACCGTCTCCGGCACCGACGGCACCGTCACGGGCAACACCACCCTCACCGGCCACGGCCGGTAGGAGAGGGCCGCCGGAGGGCCGGCCGGGGGCCGACCGACGGTCGCGCCGGAGGAAAACCGCGAGACACACCGGGACGGCGTCGCATAGCGTCCCGGTGTCGACGTCCTCGCCGTCGCACACCACACACGCGCGTAGTGCGGAACGGGAGTTCGTCCGGTTTGACTGATCGAGGCCTTGCACGCGAGCAGCCCCCGCTCGGACGGAACAGGGACTTCAACGTCTTCTGGCTCGGCCAGGCCCTCTCCGTCCTGGGCGGGTCCGTCTCGCTGCTCGCGCTTCCGCTGCTGGTCCTCGAAGCCACCGGTTCCGTCGTGCAGTTGGGCCTGATCACCGTCGTCTCCGGTGTCACCGCCATCGGCACCGGGCTGTTCGCCGGATACGTCGTGGACCGGGTGGACCGCCGCCGGCTGATGATCGTCTGCGATCTGACGCGGGCGGCGCTGCTCGGTGCGGTGCCGGTCGTGTGGTGGGCCGCCGGGCCGCGGATCTGGCTGCTGTACGTGCTGACCGCGCTGGCCACCGTACTGAAGACGCTGTTCGACGTGGCCTACGTGACGTCCGTGCCGAACCTGGTCCGCAGGCAGGACCTGATCGCCGCCAACGGACGGCTGATGGGAACCTTCGCCATCGGGACCCTCCTCGGGCCGGTGGCGGCCGGGTTCCTCGCGGCCGGGGTGGGCCCGGACTGGGCACTGGGCGTCGACGGGGCGACCTTCCTCGTCTCCGCCGCCAGCCTGGGATGGGTGCGGTTCCGGCGTCCCGACGACGGCTGCGCGGAGCCGGCGGGGGCGCGGGCGGGGGCGGGGGCGCTGCGCGAGGTGTTCCTCGTGGGCTTCCGCTTCCTGTGGACGCATCCGCTGCTGCGCCCGCTCACGGTGCTCCTCACCCTGCTGACCTTCGTCACCATGGGCGCCGTCGACCTGCTGATCTACCGGGTCCGGATCGACCTGGACCGGGACGCCGCCACCCTCGGCTACGTGATCGCCGTCAGCGGGATCGGAGTGGTCGCCGCGTCCCTCGGCGCCGGGCGGCTGCGCCGGGTCCTCGGCTTCGGACCCTGCTGGCTGACCTCGGTCGCGCTGATCGGCGTCGCGGTGGCGGGAATCGGCGTCAGCCGCAGTGTGCCGGTGATCGCCGTGCTCGCCGCCGTCTTCATGTTCGGGATGACCCTGGGCGGGGTGACCAGCATGACGCTGCGCCAGGAGGTGACCCCCGGTCACCTGCTCGGCCGGGTCACCTCCGCCTTCTGGACGGTCCACAACGCCTCGGGTCCTGTGGGCGCGGGCGTGCTCACGGTGCTGGCCGACGGCCACGGGGTTCCGGCGGTCAGCCTGGCGGCCGGAGCCTTCTGCCTGCTGATCTTCGGGGCCGGGCTGCTGACGCCGCTGCGCGCCGCACGCGACGGCGCTGCCGGCGCGGCGCCCCGGGCCACCCGGAAGCCGGATGCGAGGTGCGACCCGGAGGAGCGTCTGGGATCGTGAGGGACGGGCCGTCTCAGCGAGGAGCGGATATGTCCGGACAGTTCGAGGCGGGCGTCGAGATCGACCGGCCGGTCGAGGAGGTCTTCGCCTACCTCGCCGACGGTCGCAACGACCCCGAGTTCAGCCCGCGCGTCCAGCAGATCACCAAGACCCCCGACGGCCCCACCGCGCTCGGCACGGTCTTCCGCAGCACCGTCAAGGACGCCGGGATGAAGACCGGCCGGGAGTTCCGCATCGTCGGCTACGACCCGCCGCACCGGATCCGCTGGTCGGAGCAGAGCCGCAACCTGGTCACCGCGGAGGGCGGCTACGACCTCGAAGCCCTCCCCGGCGGCCGCACCCGGGTCCGCATCTTCAACACCCTCGAAGGCCACGGCCTCGGCAGACTGCTCGTCGGCTTCGCGGTGAGCGCGGCCCGCAAGGACGCCCCCGCCTTCGGCCGCCGCATCAAGGCGGCCGCGGAGGCGTCCCTCAGGCGGTAGGGGTCAGAACCGCGCCGGACCGACCGGGAACGGCAGCGGCTTCGACGGGACCGGGGACACCCGCCGCTCGGCGGCGGCCGGCGGGTTCTGGCAGGTCACGTCCCCGGCGGGCAGCCGCCCGGTGGTGAGGTACGTGTTGACGTGTTCGTTGGCGCAGGAGTTCGGGTCGGAGAGGTACACGCCGTGCCCCTCACCGCCCATCGCCAGCACCATCCGCGAGCCCTTCAGCGCACGGTGCAGGCCCTGGCCGCTGCTGAGCGGGGTCTGCGAGTCCCACTCGTTCTGCACCGTCAGCACGTTCGCCTGCTTCTTCATCGGCGTGGCCGCCTCGGCCGGCCGGTCCCAGAAGGCGCACGGCTTGATGTTGGACGCGAAGTCCCCGTACAGCGGGTACTTCACCTTGTCCTTCGCCGCGTCCCGCTCGTACTGCTCGGTGTAGCGGGGCCAGCTGCCCGTGTCCCCGCACGCCACGGCCCAGAAGACGGCGGTGCCGGTGTCCGGGGCGGGCCCGGCCGCCCGGCTCCCCGAAAGCAGCCGCTTGAGTCCGGCCGTGTCCGAGCCCGCGGGCTGCGGCTTGCCCTCGGCCGCCGCCTTGAGGGCCACGACCAGGGGAGTGGCCTGCGCCGGGTAGAAGAACACGCCGCGCGCGGTGCGGATGATGTCGCCGGTGACCTTCTGCCCCTCGAAGTCGATCGGCTCCCGGTCGGCGCGCGCCACGAGCGCCCAGAAGGTGTCGGACACCGCCTTCGGGGTCTCGCCGAGCCCGTACTGGGCCGACCGCTCGGCCGCCCAGCCCGCCCACCGCTCGTAGGCGGGTTCGGCCTCGGTCGCCCACATCTGGATCATGCCGCGCCAGATCCGCTGCGGGTCCACGCCGCTGTCCAGCACGAAGCGGTCGGTCCGCTCCGGGAACATCTGCGAGTACACCGCGCCGAGGTAGGTCCCGTACGAGTAGCCCAGGTACGAGAGCTTGCGCTCGCCCAGCACCGCCCGGATCGCGTCCATGTCGCGCGCCGTGTTGCGGGTGGTGATGTAGGGGAGCACGTCCCCGGCCTTCTCGCGGCACTTGTCCGCGACCGTACGCGCCCACGCCACGTCGGAGGAGAAGGTCTCGGGACGGTACGGCCGGTCGAAGTTCTGCTCGGTGTCGGTCAGTCCGCAGGTGATCGGACTGCTGGCGCCGACGCCGCGCGGATCGAAGCCGATGAGGTCGTACTGGTCCCGTACGTCCTTGGGCATCAGCTCGGCCGCCATCAGGGGCAGATCGAGTCCGGAGCCGCCCGGGCCGCCCGGGTTGAGGAGCATCACACCGTGACGCTTGGCGGGGTTCTCGCTCTTGACCCGGGATATCGCGAGGTCGATCGTGCGGCCCTGGGGGCGCTTGTAGTCGAGCGGGACCTTCAGGGTGGCGCATTCGTACGAGGCCGGCTGGCCGTCCGCGCAACGGTGCCAGGCGGGCTTCTGCTTGAGGTAATCCGCCTCCGGAGCGGCGGAGGCCTGGGTCGCGGCCAGCAGCGGCACGGTGGTGGCGATGAGGCCGGCGGTGGCGAGCAGCGGTGCGAGGCGTTTCAGGCGCACTGTGGTCGTCCTTGCGTTCGGTGAAGTCGTGTACGCATCCACCTTGTTGCACGCGGGGACGAGGCGAATCATCCCGAAGGGTCGGCCCGTGTGCGCCTCACGAAGGAGCTGATATCCGGACAACTGGCCGACACGCCGGAGCCGTTGCCCGCCCCGGCCGGCCACACCTGGTCAGTGGTGGCCGCTGTGCGCGGCGCCGGTTTCGACGGTGCCGCCGATCTGGCCGCGCAGGGCTGCCAGGGCCTCCTCCGATGGGCCGGTGACCACCCAGCGGCTCCCCACCAGGTAGGTGCCGCCGTACATCCGCGCCTCGTCCAGCCAGGAACGCTGCCCCTGGTCGGCGGCGAAGGTGGCCATCCGGTAGGCGCCCTGCCCGGTCTCGCACCCGCCCTCGCGCAATTCGTCGGCCTGGATGTCCACGTGGGCCGTGCAGCCGACGGCCGCGGCGATCTCCTCGATCGACGAGGACGGTGGGGACGATGCGGAGGGTGCGGACGGTGCCCCGCTCTCCTCCTCGGAGGTGACGTGGGCGCCGTGCGCGGCCTGCGCCGCCGGGCTTCCGCCGCAGCCCCCGGTCAGCAGCACGGCGCACAGGGCGGCGCAGGCCGGCCCGAGAGCGCGGAGGATCCGGCGGTGCGGGCGGGCGGCGGTGGACGGCTGCATGGCTTCCTCTTCACTGACTCACTGACTCACTGACTCACTGACTCACTGACTCACTGGGCTCTCGTCGACCCACGTCTTCAGGTGTTCACGAACTCACTCGCTCACTTGCTCACCGGCTGACCGGGATGCCGGCGTGGTGCCCGGGCTGGGGAGGCGCCCGGGCACCACGGGTCTTCGCGGGCCGGGGCTAGCTCGCCATCTTCGCCTTCTTTCCCTTGTCGGTCACGGCGAACCAGAGGCCCTGCTTGCCCTGTCCGAGAACATCGCCAGGTGCCTTGTCGCCGGTGAACGTATAAACCGGCCAGCAGTCGATCGTCAATTGTTCCGAACCGTCGGGACGCTTTACCGAGCCGATCAGTTGGGGCGCAATTCCCGTCACCTTCGTCTTGTCGACGGGCTTGGCGGGCTTCCAGGTGTCCAGGCAGGCATCGAGACAACCGATCTTCATCGGCCAGGCACTGTCCTTGTCGAATCGGTAAAGCGTCTGGCCTTCCCCGTCCGCGATGATGTCGCCGAGCATGACGTTCTTCGTGATGGACAGTTCGGATTCCTGCGCCGGTGCCTTCTTGGCGGCCTTGGCCGGCTTCCCGTCGGCCCCCAGCACGTGCCAGGTGCCGCCGACGCCCTCGCCGAGGGTGTCGCCCGCCTTGGCGTCCTTCGCGTAGCGGTACACCGGCCAGCCCGCCAGGGTCAGCTGCCGGGTGCCGTCGGCGCGTTCGACCGAGCCGAGCAGGCCCGCTTCGATTCCCGCGCCCGCCGTGGCGTCGTCCGCCGGCACGGGCGGCCACGTCGTGGCGCAGTCCCCCTCGCAGTTGGACTTGGGGGGCTTGGGCGTGTCCTTGTCGAACCGGTAGAGCGTGAGGCCGTCGCCGTCGGTGACCGCGCCGCCCACGTTCTCGACCTCCGCGACCTTCAGCTGTCCGGCCGGGCCGTTCTTCGCCGGCCCGCCCGCCGGGTTGGCGCCGGAACCGCTCCCGTAGCCCGCATCCGCTCCGGAACCCGCATCCGCGCCGTACGAGCCGTCGGCGCCGTAAGCGGACCCTATCTTCTTGCTGTCGCTCACCGGCTGCACTGCATTTCCCTTACCCGACGGTTTCTCGGCGAGGCCGCATCCGGCCGTAAGCAGCAGTACCGCTACCGCCGACCCGGCGAATATCTCACGGCGCATCCTCTTCACGATTTCTCCTTCAGGTTCGGTCCCGTGTTTCCGTTCGCCCCTCGGGTAATTGATACGGGGCCCGGGGCGGTGAAAGCGGATATCCTCCGGAATTTGTCAGATCGCGCCAACATTGAACTCGCCGACGGCCCGCATTCGTACACGCCCTCATTCCTGGATGCGCAGCGCGAGGGCCGGGCACCGCCGCACCGCGCGCAGCGCCTTCGGCCGCAGCCGGGCCGGCACCGGCATGGACGCCTTCGCCGGGTAACCGTCCGCGTCGAGCCGTACGACCTCGGGGAGGACGTCCACGCACAGGCCGTGCCCCTTGCACAGGGTCCAGTCCACGAGCAGCCGCTCCGGACTCTCGTCCCGCGGCCGCTCCGGAGCTTCGTCCTGCGGCAGCGGGAGCGCACCCACCACCCGTCGGCCGCATCCGGAACCGTAGGCGTGGTCGTGGAACTCGTCGGGGAAGGCGGCGAGCGCCGAGGCCACGAAGCGCGAGGTGCCGTCGGGATGGCTGCACGCACCGCGTCCCAGAACGGCCGCCAGCCGCGCCTCCAAGGTCTCCAGGGCGCCGCCGCCGCCTCCCCGTAGGGCGTCGTCCAGTACGTCGGCGAGCGCGGGCAGGCCGCGTACGCAGGGCCCGCACTGCCCTGCCGTCTCCTTCGCCATCCACCGGGTCACCCGGGCCACCTCGCCGGCCGGGCAGGTGTCATCGGGCAGCGGAAGCACCGCCCCCGCCCCCAGCACCGCGCCGAAGGACGTCAAGGACTGGCGGGACATCTGTGCGGAGCGCGCGGAGACCGGGTCCAGCCACTTGCCGTGGTAGCCGCCGACCAGGACGCCCTGGCCGGGATCGGTACCGCACAGATCCAGGACGTACGCCAGGGACGTGCCCGTCGGCGCCTCGACCACCGTGGATCCGGCGACGGTCAGCATGACGGTGCCCGGCTCGGTCGGCAGGCCGGTCGCGCAGAACTCCCGCGCGCCCAGCCGTGCGGCCAGGCCGAGTTGGGCGTAGGTCTCGGTGTTCGACAGCAGGGTGGGCACACCACCCAGGCCCCTCTCGCTGGTTCGTACCTTCTGCCCGGACGGCACCGTGGCACCGCCGTTGAGTCCGTTGACCATGGCGGTCCCCTCCCCGGTCACGAAGCGCTCGGGAAGCCGTGCCACCCGCACCCGGCGGCCGGCCGGGCCGCGTTCGGCGACGGCGTCGCGTACCGACTGCTCCACGTCCCCCCGGGTGACGGCCACCACGATGTCCTCCGCGCCGAGCGCGGCGGCGGCCAGCAGGGCTCCGTCGAGCACCAGGTGCGGGGCGTGCAGCAACAGGGCCTTGTCCTTGAGGCAACTGGGCTCGCCCTCGCTGCCGTTGACGACGACGGCGGTGGGCGTGTCCCGCCCCCGGGCCGACCGGGTGACCGCCTGCAGTTTCCGCGCGAACGGGAATCCCGCTCCGCCGCGGCCCCGCAGGTCGATGTCCTCCGCGAGGGCGATGAGTTCGCCCGGGCGGTACCGGGGCAGCGTGCCGTGCGCGGCCAGATGGGCCGAGCGGTCGAGCCGGGGGAGCTGGTCGAGTCCGGCCAGCAGTCTGGGGGCGCCCACACAGCCGAGGCTGGGGCGCGGCCAGCCGTTCACAGCCACCTCTCCGCGCCGGCGGGCTGCTCACCGTACAGCTGCCGCCTCCCCCTCGCCCCGCCCGGTGTGGACGCCGCGGCGTACGCCCGGGAGGTGGGCCGGGGCAGCGGGGCGGGCCCCGTGGCCGTGGATGCGAGCGGACGAGCCCCGCGCGCCGTGGCGGCACGCGGACGCGGACGCGGCCGCGGGCTCGGCTCGGCGACCGGGCGCGAAGGCGCCTCGCCCGCCCGCGATTTGACGCGGAGCAAGAGGACTCCGGCGACACCGATCAGGCAGAGCCCGTACGAGACCGTCACGAAGGTGCCGCCGGGTCGGCCCGACTTCAGCCCGTGCACGAGGGACGCGCCCCAGGCCGGATAGGCACCGAAGTGCAGGGCCCGCCACCACAGTGAGCGGGCTTTGGTCGCGAACACGCTGCGCACCGCGCCGGAGACGGCGACGGACACGAAGAGGTATCCGGCGAGCGTGCCGAATCCGATGAGGACGGGCCGTCCTTCGTCCGCGAAGGGCACCACCGCCGCGGCCGCCGATGCCTGTTGCGATGCGACCTTGACCCAGATGTGCAGGGCCAGGAAGGACAGCCCGGACACGGCCAGGCCGCGGTGAGCTCCTTGGGCGAGCAGCCGGTGGCCCGGCCCGAGAAGCGCCCGGTCGGTGGCCAGCAGTCCCCATAGGACGGTGGCGGTGAGTGAGACGAGCGAGAGCACGCCCGCCCCGAAGTCGAGGAAGTCCCATATGTGGGACAGGGCGCCCGCACGGGCCACCACGATGAAGGAGACGACCGCCGCGGCGACGGCCGGGACCGTCGCCGGGTGCCGATTCCTGCGGCGCGCCCGGTGCGAGCGGCGTATGTGCGGCTGGGGCAGGGGCATCCAGATCTCCTGTGCGCCTGGGAACCGAGCACGTCACCTGGCGCTCGGCACCCGGGGGTTGTTGTCGGTCGAGCCCGGCAGCGCTGTGAATTCCTGCGCCGGCCGAGGAGCGTGGGGCCGGAGTGCAGAAGCATCGTGGAGCTACACGGCACCTCCACAGGATTTATCGAAACGTGATAATTTCTCGCAGCGTGTCTACAGGGCACCGAACAACACCGGAAGATTCCCCTCCAGCGGAGGTTCCGACTGGCCACCGCACCGTCCGTCACCTACGCGTCCCCAACGGCAAAATCACGGTAAAACCACGGGACCGAAGGTGGCCGGACCCCTCCAGGAGGGAGTACGAGGACCGCAACTCTCTTGCGTAGAGCGGCTGTTGGCGAGAGAGGCAACCTCGGAGGGCTTGTCGCACAGACACCGGACAGGCCTCACCCCGGCACGAACGAGGAAACGATGTGCGAACTTCTGAACCGCATCTGGTCCCGCCCGCGAGGCGAGTGGACGCGCGTCCTGCGCAGGGAACTCCCCGCGCTGGCCGCCGAGATAGTGGAGGAGCTTCTGCATGGAATTCCGGGATTTTCCACCCTTATCGATGACAACGATGCCATCGACGACGAATTGCTCAGACAGTGCGTGGAAGAGGCCCTTCTCAGCGCTCTCGGCTACCGCGACGCGCGTAGCGGCAACTTGTGCAAGGAGCAGGAACAACACCGGCAGCAGGCAATGGACATGGAGCTGGACCCGGACGAGGGCGTGTGCGCGGACGAAGTGCAGCACGAGCGCGCGGGCGAGCTCCGGGTCGAGGCCAGGCATCACGGCAGGCAGCAGGACGCCGGCCGGCACGACGAGAAACAAGGCGGGCACCACGGTGAGCCGCAAGGCGGGCACCACGACGGGCACCACGACGGACTGCCCGGGCTGCCCCGGCAGCCCGGGCGCCCCGGCCGTGACCGGGCACGCCAGGACCTGTTCAAAGCCCTCACCGATGACCGGGCCCCCTCGGAGAGTTCCCTCACCGAGCTCGCGGAGGCGGCCGGCTGGCCCCTCCCGGTGGCCGTACGGGCCATCGTGCCGGCCACGCCCGGCGAGGCCCAGCAGCTGGCGACCGTGCTCGACGACTCCCTCGTCGGCATGTTCGCGGGCCGCCCGTGCCTGCTGGTCCCCAGCCCCGATCCCGACACCCGGGCCCCTTTCGAACTCCCGCTGCGCGGCCGCTTCACAGCCGTCGGCCACGCGGTTCCGCTCCGGGACACCGCGTCCTCGTTGCGCTGGGCACTGCGCCTGCTCGCCCTGACACCTGCCCGCGCCGGTCTGGACGCCCGCCCCGTCTTCGTCGACGACCACCTCTCGACCCTGCTGCTGCTCCAGGACGAGCCCCTGGCCCACGCGCTGGCCGCCCGCTGGCTCCGGCCGCTGGCTGATCTGACCCCGCGCCAGAGCGAACGGCTGGAGGTGACCCTGCTCGCCTGGCTGGAGGGCGGCGGCGCCCCCGAGGCGGCGAAGGCCCTGAGCGTGCACCCGCAGACCGTGCGCTACCGCATGCGGCAGCTGGAGAAGCTCTTCGGACCCGGTCTGCGTGACCCCCGTACCCGGTTCGAACTGGAGATGGCGCTCCGCAGCCGCCGACTGATGGCCCAGGTGCGGCGTCAGGCCTCGCGGGTGGGACGTCGCACGGCACGCGTGGTCACGGCGGACTTCAGGCCCGTGGTCGTCGGGCGGATGGCTCGCGTCAACGGTCTGTGAGCAACCACGGCAAACCGGCCCGGCCCCGTCCACACGGGGGCCGGGCCGGCTGCATGTGCGCCGGGCCAGGTGTTCACATGGCGGCCGGCGCGGCGGAAACCGCACCGTGCATCGTGGAGTTGATGTCCATCAGTTCCTGGTACGCCTGGGCACAGGGCCCGCACGCCGCCAGATGACGGGCCAGGCCGCGGGGCTGCTGCGTACGGCTGCGCCGGACCGCCGAGCCGAGCATGTGGCTGTAGTGGTCGCACCGGGCGTCGGCCGCGGTGTCCAGATGGGCCAGGAGGAACGCCTCGCGCAGCCCTTCCCTGGCCCGGAACGCCAATGAGGTCACCGCGCTGGGGGTGATGCCCAGCAGCGCGGCGACCTCGTGCGGCGAGTCCTCCTCGACGAGCGTGTGCCACAGCACGGCCTGCCAGCGCGCGGGCAGGGTGTGGAAGGACCGGGCGAGGAGCCTGCGGTCCTCGCCGGCCAGCAGCCGGCGCTGCGGGTCGCCGCCGGCGGCCGCCTGCTGGCACCAGGAGTCGAACTCCGCGGTCAGCAGCATCCTTTCGGCGCCGTCGCTCCACTGCATGGCCGTGTGCCGGACGACGGCCAGCAGGTACGCGCGCCAGGGGCCGCGGGGCCCGGCGCCGGAGCGGACGGCCTGCAAGGTCCGCAGGAAGGCCTCCGAGACGAGGTCCTCGGCGTCCTGCGGGGTACGGCAGCAGGTGCGCGCGTACGCGAGGGCGGCCCGCCGGTGGCGCCGGTAGAGGAGATCGCACACGGCCGCGTCCGCGGCGCCCGAGCCGAAGCCGCTCCTGAGCCGGCGGGTGAGTTCCCCGTCGGAGGGCGGCGGCGCCTCGCCGTCGTCCGACGGGTGCGCACCGTCCGTGGATTCACAAGAGCCGGACGTGGTGCCGGAGATGGAGCCGGACATGGCACTCCTCGTGTTCGGGACCCGGCTGGGCACATGCGTGCGGTGTTGGCCCGAAGTCTGCTTCGGGCCAACACCTGTCCCGGGCGGGGCGCGGGGCGCGAGGGGGAGGAGCGCCTCGTCCGGGGGCTGGGGAGGGGATCCGTACTGCGCGGGGTCAGCGGCAGGAGCGCCCGCCGTTGATGCAGTTCACCGCCTTGGTCATCAGCTGGTCCGGCATCACGTTGATGAAGTCGTTGTGGTCGGTCACCGGCTTGTGGAGCTGCTCGGGGAAGCTGTCCACGGCGAACCGGGCCCCGGGTGCGACCCCGTACGTGAGCCGCTGCACCAGTTGCGGAATGGCGGTGAAGCCCTTCGGGCAGCGGCCGGCCTTGTCCGGGAAGGCCACGTGGGTGCGGTGGTTGGCGCTGTCGGCGTTGCGGCCGTCCCAGCAGCTCTGGAAGGTGAAGGTGCGCACCACGTCGCTGCCCTTGGGGCAGACCGGGTACTTGTCCTTCAGCTGGCGGTTCTCGAAGCCGGTGCAGCTCCACGAGGCGTTGGCGTTCGCGTTGCCGTTGGCGAACGCCTTGGCGTCACCGGTGATGATCCGCATGAAGCGGGGCATGGCCTTGACCTTGCCCACGGGACTGCCCTTGAAGGTGATGCTCACCTGCTTCGGGCGCAGGATCGTGCCGACGTTCGCGTCCTGGCCGCCGCCGGGCGCCTTCGCATCCTTCTCCGCCTTGCCGTCGCGCAGCCGCAGCACCGGCCAGAAGTAGCTGGACAGGTCACCGTTGGTGCAGGTCGTGCCCGCCTTGGCCAGGCTGTCGTTGGTGGAGAAGGCGTCGGTGGACTTGTTGCCCACGTAGTCGTGCATGTGGTGGGCGCCGTTGGAGACGCCGGGGGCGACGATCACGTTGTCGGGGTTGGCGTGGCCGTTCTCGTTGCGTCCGCAGCTGGAGCTGAAGGACCCGGTGGAGGCCCCGGCCGCCGCGCCGGGCGCGCGCACGTTCGGCCGGACCTTGGTGATGTCGGTGAAGTCGCTGCGCGCCGGGCCGCCCTTCCCGCCGATGGTCCGGGCTGCGGCGGCGCCCGCGTCAGTGGAGGCGGCAGCCGGGTTGGCCGCAGGGTCCTCCTGGGCGGAGGCCTGCTTCATCTGGCACGCGCTCATGGACTTCAGCTCCTCCGGCCGGGGCGCGGAGCGGGCTATCGCGTCGGACACGCGGGAGATGGTCCCGTCGCGCTGCTTCTTGAGCTCGCCGAGGAGGGCGTCGCCCTTTGCCTCTCCGGCGGCGAGGCGCCGGTAGGCGTCGGCCACCTGTACGTCCAGCTGGGCGAGGTTCTCGTCGACCTCGGCCTTGGCCTGCTCGGGTACGGCGGTGAGCTTGTCACCCACGTCGGGGCAGTCGATGGTGGCGACCACTTGGGCCGCGCGGTCGGCGTTCCGGTTCCCGTCCTGGCCGGCGTTGGCGTTGCCGGCCACCACGGCGACCCCGCCGCCGCCCAGCACCAGGGCGGAGACCATGGCCAGGAGCTTGTTCGAAAACCGGGGGCGTTTATGGCCCTTTTCACTCATGCGATCACTTCACTTCACTTCGTCGGTCGGACATCGGACGGAGCAGGGGCCTTGTTGTCGGGGACGCTCAGCGCTTCGAAATCGACCAGCCCGCTGTCCTCGAGGACCGTGATGTGGTCCAGGACCGTGGTGTTGGCGGACGTGGCGAGGGCGCGGACCTTGGAGTTCTTGGTCTGGGCCCGGATCTGGGCGAGGAGCGCGAACACCTTTCCGTGGGCTCGGCGCAGCAACTGGACGAACAGCCGCTCGTACTCGTCCCCCTGAGCGCGGGTCAGCTGGTCGAGCCATCCCCGCTGCTGCTCGGACGGCTGGTTGGGCAGGTCGATCCCGAGGGCTTGGCCGACCTGGATGACCTGCCGGTCCAGGTCGGTGTGACCCATCACCAGGTGCTCTCCGGCGGTCTTTATCGCAGGCCGCGTCCCGCGCTGCTGGGCCTGTCGCCCGGCGGGCAGCTCCCACAGACCGGCGAGCCGTACCTTGCGTACGAAGTCCCGGTCCGCCGGGGTCAGCGGTCCGTACGGCGTACTCAGGATCCCCAGGCCGTCGTCGTCGCCCGCGGGCGCCCCCGACGCGGCCGCTGCCCGGCCGCCGAACTTGTCCACGGGGATGAGCAGCGCGACCAGCGTGAGGACGAGAGCGGTGATGACGAAGCCGGTTCCGACCGTGTACTTCGTGGCCACCGACAAGCTGCTCAGGGGTCGCCGTCGCAATGACAGCACAGTGCCTCCTTGGTCCTAGGGCCGGGAGGGGTAGCGGGGCCGGAGGGTCCGCACGTGCCGTGCGGTGCACACCCGCATTCCCGGGGTGTCACGGGACGCTAGTGCCACGCGTGGTGCCCCGGCGGGGGGACCATCACTATTGGATAAACATCCGGGCAAGCCCCCGGAGGGCTGATATCTTGCCGCGTTCCCAGGTGTCCGCACGCACGCCCCGCGTCCCCGGGTCCCTCTCCCCTGCCTCGTCCCCGTCCCGCCGGGCCGTTGCGCGGTGAAATCGCGGAAAACGTCCCCCGGTTGAGTGGTCCCTGACAGGATCGGCGCACCGATCCAGGGGGGTCCCATGCGTATCCGTTTCCTCTTGCACGCCGGTGTCACCGTCACCGCCGTCATCGCCGTGCTGCTCACCGGCTGCGGCTCGCATCCGGCCGAGGACGTGGAGGACTGGTACTCCTCGGGGGGTGAGGCCCAGATCAAGACGCTCGCCGACGACGCGGCCAGGGTCAACGAGGTGAGCATGCGCACGATCGACGTCCAGGGAACCGCCTGCCAGGAACTCCTGACGCACGTGGCCAACGCCGAAGGGCTCGACCCCGTCCCGGACGAACTCGCCCTGAACTCCTGGAAGAAGGCCCTCACGGCCTTCAGGCACGGGTCCTCCGAATGCACCGCCGGAGCCGGCGGACAGGACGAGCCCCAGGTCGGCCGGGGCATCCGGGAGGTCCAGACCGAAGGCATCCCCAGCCTCGCGGCCACCGTCTCGCGGATCAAGACCGTCATCAAGGCCAAGTAGTACCGGTATCACCGCCGATGCCCCGCGGTACTCCCCCCCGGGGGCAAGCGCTCCCCACGGCCTTCCTGTGAGTGAGCTGTACAGTTCCGCTGACCTGACGGCGGTATTCGGACAGCCGTCCATATGAGGGGCGGTCGAGGGATGAGCGCGCGCAGTTCCGACGGCGGGCCGCGGTGGAGCGGCCGGAGCCGGGGCGGCGATACCGGCGGGCGCCTGGTGGCCCTCGACGGCGTTCGGATTCTCGCCGCGCTCGCCGTGGCCTTCTACCACTACGTGGTGCTCGAAAGCGCGTGGGGCGAACCGACCGACAGGGTCTTCCCGGTGGCCCGGAGCTTCGCCGTGTACGGCTGGCTGGGGGTCGAGATCTTCTTCCTGGTCAGTGGCTTCGTCATATGCATGAGCGCCTGGGGGCGCACCGTGGGGGACTTCGCGGTGTCGCGCGTCTCCCGGTTGTTCCCGGCCTACTGGGTGGGCATCGCCTTCACCACCCTCGTCCTGTTCGCGTGGCCCGAGGTCAGAGCGCGCGAGGCCCTGACCGACGTCGTGGTGAACCTCTCGATGCTCCAGGGCGGTGTCGGGGTCCCCCACGTCGACGACGCGTACTGGACGCTCTTCGCCGAGCTCAAGTTCTACGTGCTCTTCTCGGCCGTCGTCATCCGCGGCGTGACCTACCGCAACTGCGTGCTCTTCTGCGGGCTCTGGACCGTGGCCGCCGTCGTGGCACCCACCGCCGACAACGGTGTGCTGTCCTTCTTCGCGATCACGAACTGCTCCCCGTACTTCATCGCCGGGATCGCCTTCTACCTGATGCGCCGCTTCCGGCCGAGCGCCGTCACCTGGGCGATCGTCGGCGTCCAGTTCGTGCTCGCGCAGCACTACGTACACACCCGCATGCTGTCCAGCCTCGGCCGGGGCCTCACCGAGCGGACACCCGCCTGGCCCGCCCACCTGATCATCACGCTGGGCTTCCTCGTCATGGCGGCCATAGCGCTGGGCCACTTCGACGGCGTCCGGTGGCGGTGGCTGCCGCACGCGGGCGCGGTCACCTACCCCTTCTACCTGATCCACATGATGGCCGGGCTGACGGTCATCCACCACTTCCGGGACCGGCTGGCGCCCGTCCCGCTGGCCCTCGGCGTGACCGCCGTCATGCTGACGCTCGCGTGGATCATCCACCGGCTCTTCGAACGCCCGCTGAGCCGCTTGCTGCGCGAGGGCCTGCGCCGCGGACTCCAGGACATCCGGACGAACACCCCGGTCCGCCCGGCTCTCTCCCGGCTCCCCGCGCAGCCCTCCGCACCCGAAGCGGAACGCGTACCTTCCCTCCGCTAGCGCGCCGGTCCGCACCCGTGGGAGGGGCTCCGCCGCCCCTCCCACAGGCACCGCACGGAGATCAGCCGACCGACGCCATCAGGGACGTACGGGCGCGGGCCACGCGCGAGCGGACGGTGCCGATCGGGCAGCCGATGGCCGAAGCCGCCTCGGCGTACGGGAGGCCGAGGAGCTGGGTGAGGACGAACGCCTCCCGGCGTTCGGACGGTATCGCCTCCAGCAGCTCCGCCAGGGCGATGCCGTCCTCGAAGCCGGGGACGCCGTGCGGCTGGGCCTGCTCGGCGGCCGTCTGCCAGTCGTGCCGGTCCGAGAGTCTGGGCCGGGCGGCGGCGTGGCGCAGGCTGTCCACGACGGTGCGCCGGGCGATGGACAGCAGCCAGGTGCGTGCCGATGAACGGCCTTCGAACCGGTGGAGGCCGGCGAGCGCACGGAGGAAGACGTCCTGGGTGAGGTCGTCGGCGGCCTGGGTGTCGGCGCTGAGGTAGGCCACGTACCGCCAGACGTCGCGGTGGAGCGCGCGGACGAAGCGGTCGGCCTTCGCGGGGTCGCCGTCGCGGGCGGCGAGTGCCAGTCGGGTCACCGCCGCGTCCGAGCCGGCGGTGTGCCTGGCCGGCCTTTCGCCGACGGGACGGTGCTGGGGGGTCAGGGCAGGAGTCATCGCCAAAGGTCCTTACGGGCAAGGGGTGTCCGGCGCTCGCCGAAGCGGGGCCGGTGAAAGGGGTACGGCCTGCCGGAGGGCATGGCCGATGCCCGAGGCGCGGGGTGCGTGGCGCGAACGCGGACGCCGACGCGTGCTCGGGGAGCCGACTGTCAGAGGACAGCGGTGCCCGTCGGAGGACCCCGTGAGGTGATGGCGTGGACGAGGAAGAGCCGTCGCGGCGAGCGGCGTCGGCGCGGTCGGCGTACGCGGACGCGCGGCCGGAGCGCGGTCGTCGGCGGCCACAGGAGCAGGCGCAGCGGCGTCCAGAGCCATCCGGCGACGGCGCGCACGACGCGGAAGACGGCCCGCTCGCCGTACGCGAGCCACAGGCCGCACAGCACGGCGGCCAGCAGGTGGGCGGTCAGCATCCCGGCCGGTGACATGCCGGCCACCCCATGGCCGACATCCGCGAGCGGCGCGGCCGTTGGGACGCTCGGGACGGTGTGCGCCATCTCGTGCGCGGCGTGGTGTACGTGGGCGGCCGCCTCCGGTGCGACGGTCAAGGACGGCACGGACGGGACGGATGGCACGGACGGCGGGGACGGCCGGACGAGGGCCTGGGCCAGGGAGAACCCGGCGTGCAGCGCGGCCTGGACCGCGACGGCCGCCGCCGTGACGGTGAGCAGCCCGCGCTCCCGGCCGGCCAGCGTCCAGGCCGTCGCCGCCGCGGCGGCGAACGCGGCGGACAGCGCCCACCAGGGCACCGCCGCACCCGACATGAGGATGTGGCCGGTGGCCGTGAGCAGCACGCACACGGCTGCGAACATCGCAGCCCGAACGGCTCGGAACAGGAGGCCTGGCGTCATTGCGGGCTCATCCTCGCACCAGCTTTCCGAGCCGCGCACCGGGGTGCGCACTTCCGGACAACTTCCCGTGTGGTGCAGGGCACAGCGGAGCCGGGGAACCGATCCACCACGCCTTCCGACTGCCTACCCGGCCGGTCGAAGGGTTCAACGTCCGGGGAACGGAGACTTCTGTGGCGGTGGAGAGGAAGGCGAGCGTGTCGCCTGCGGCGGGAGCGGACGGCGGGGCGGGCCGGTGGCTGACGGCGCTCCTCACCTGCGCCATGGCGTTCTCGATGCTGCAGCTGTTCCTGCTCGGGGCGCTGGGGCCGCGCCTGGTGGGCGAGTCGGGGGTGTCGCCTGCGGTGCTGGGGCTGACGACCACCGTCGGGTTCGGGACTGCCGCCGTACTGTCCCCGGCGGGCGGCCGGATCGTGGACCGCATCGGTCCGCGCCGTTCGCTGGTGGTCCTGCTGCTGCTCTCCGCGGTGGCGCTCGCCCTCATCGGCGCCGCGCCCGGCGCCGGAGTGCTGCTGGCCGCCGTCGCGCTCGGCGGCGTACCGCAGGCGTTGGCCAACCCGGCCACCAACAAGGCCGTCCTGCGCGCGGTTGCGCCGACGCGACGCGGCGCGGTGACGGGACTCAAGCAGTCCGGTGTCCAACTCGGCGCTTTCGCCGCCGGTTTGCCGCTGGCGGCGCTCGCGGGCTGGATCGGCTGGCGGGGCGCCGTGTGGACGGGGGCCGGTGCGGCCGCGCTCGCCGGGCTGTGGGCGCTGCGGGCGCTGCCGGCCGACCCTCCGCCGCCCCCCGCGGGCGCCCGTACGCCGCTCGTGCCGCAGGGCATGGTGGCCTGGCTGGCGGTCTTCTCGCTGTTCCTCGGCGCCGGGATCGCCTCCGTCAACACCTATCTCGCCCTGTTCGGCGCGCAGCGCCTGGGGATGGGCCCGACAGCGGCGGGCGCTCTGGTCGCCGTGCTGGGCGTGGCCGGGATCGCGGGCAGGGTGGGGTGGTCGAGGGCGGCCCGGCCCGGGCGCGCCGAGTGGCTGCCGGGATGGCTCGCGTGCGGCGCGCTGGCGGCGACGGCCCTGCTGGGAGCCGCCCTCGTCGCGGCTCCGCTGGTGTGGGCCGGTGCGGTGGCCGTCGGCGTGTTCGCCGTGTCGGGCAACGCCGTCTCGATGGTGCTCGTCATGCAGCGGGCCGCGCCCGGCCGGGCCGGACAGGACTCGGCGCTGGTGGCGGCCGGCTTCTTCGCCGGATTCGCGGTGGGACCGCCCCTGTTCGGCCTGCTCGCGCAGAGCGGACGGTACGGGTCCGGCTGGCTGCTGGTGGCGGCGGAGTTCGCGGCGGCGGGAGCGGTCGCGTTCCTCTGGGCCGTACGGGACCAGCGGTCTGTACGGGACAAGCGGGATGGGCAGGACCAGCGGGACGGCCGCGGTCGCCGGGAGGAGGCGGCGTGAGCACCACGGGGTCCGGGGACTGGGCCGGGCGCGCGCTGGCCGCCGTCATCGAGCGGGTGGCGGTGACCGCGTCCGAAGTGGGAACGCGCTTCCCCCTGTACGCCGCACCCGGCGACGGTCGGTGGACGACCACCGGCCGTGGCTCGTGGACCGGCGGATTCTGGGCCGGCCTGCTGTGGCTGCGCGCCCGGTACACCGGTGACGCCGCCGACCGGCGGGCCGCCGCCGCGTGCACGGCCCGGCTCGCGCCGTGGGCGGACGCCGACACCGCCACCCGCGGGCTGATCCTCTGGTACGGGACCGCCCCGGCCGGGGACGACGCCGAAGCCGCCGCCCTGCGCGAGCGAGCGGCCCGGGCCTGCCTGTCGGCCTGCGATCCCGGACTCGGACTGCTGCCCTGGGGCGGAGCCCTGGGCGGGCCGCGCCTGCTGGCCCGCGTGGACGGCGTGCCCGGTACGGTGCCCCTCCTGGCCGGCGCCGGTCCGCTCGGCGCGGCGGCGGCAGCGGCCCATCTCCACCGGCACCTGGACCTCTGCCTCGGCGCGGGCGGGACGGGGCACCCGTGGCTGCGGCCCGCGTGGCGCTTCGACGAGGACGCGGGCTGGCAGCCCTGCGAGGATCCGCCGCCGGGCTGGAGCCGCGGAGCGGCCTGGCTGCTCCTCGCCGTCGCCGACGCCCTGCTGCGCCCGGATGTCGCGGGGCCCGGCCAGGCCCGGCTCGACGGGGCGGCCCGGCACCTCCTGTCGCGGGGAGGGGCACTGGCCGGACCGCTCGTACCTCCCGCCGACGGGTCCAGCCCGGACGGGCCCCTCGACACCTCGGCCGCCGCGATCACCGCCGTCGCCCTGCTGAAGCTCGCGCGGGTCCCCGGCCCGCGGTCGGCCGCGTACGCGTCCCGGGCCGAGGCGATCCTGCGCCGCCTCGCGCGGGCCCATCTCACCGGCCCCGGCCCCGGCCCCGGCCCTGGGCGCCCGGCCGGGATGCTCCTCGACGGCTGCTACGACGCCGGGAAGGGGCTGGCGGTCCGGCACGAACTCGTGTGGGGCGACTTCTTCCTGGCGCTGGGGCTGGCCGCGCTGGACGGATCCGTCGACATCACCCGTGTGTAGGCCCTGACCCGGCGGCTTCCCGGGCCCCGTAACCGCGCAGGACGCGCCGGGCCACGGAGGTGATGTGGAGCTCGTCCGGGCCGTCGAGGATACGGGCCGCCCGGCCGGTACGCAGGAGCGCCGGCAGCGGGGTGTCCGGACCGAGCCCGGCGGCGCCGTGCACCTGGACGGCGCAGTCCACGACCCGCTGGAGCATCCGGGCGGCGGCGACCTTGGCCAGCCCCACCTCCGTGCGCGCGTCTTGACCGGAGCCGACCAGGGCCACCGCCTCGTGGACGAGCGGCCGGGTGGTCCGCAGCGCGAGCAGGGCGTCGAAGACGTGCTGCTGGATCAGTTGGTGATCGGCGAGCGGTCCCCGCGAGCCGCGGCGGGTGGCGGCCCGTTCGCACATGAGGTCGAAGGCGCGCTGGGCCTGGCCGAGCCAGCGCAGACACCGCAGCGTACGGCCGAGCTGGAGCCGCTCGCCCGCGAGGGTGAGGGCGCTTCCGGGCTCGCCGAGCAGGTGGTCGGCGGGCACCGGGACCCGGTCGAGCGCGATCTCGTACTGGCCCGCCGCGCCGAGCACGGGAAGTTCCCGGACCACCCGGAAGCCGGGGGAGCGGGTGGGTACCAGCAGCAGGGACAGCCCCTCGCGGTCTCCGGTGGCCCCGTCCGTACGGGCCATCACGGTCACCAGGTCGGCGTCCGCGGCGCCTGAGGTGAACCACTTGCGCCCGGTGACGACCCAGCTGCCGTCCGCCTCACGCTCCGCCCGGGTGCCCGTCAGGAAGGGGTCGGTCCCCGGCACGTCCGGCTCGGTCATGGCGTAGCAGGTACGCAACTCCCCTGCGACCAGGGGCTTCAGGTACTCCTCCCGGACCCGCGTCCCCCCGTGCCGCGCCAGCATCGTGACGTCGAGCAGGGGCGCGGATCCCAGCGCGGCGGGGCCGTGATCACTGGCGCCCTCGGTCTCGGCCAGCTCGGCGTACGCCTCGAAGGACAGCCCGCCGCCGCCCAGCTCCCCGGGAAGCGGCAGCGCCCAGAGCCCTTCGTCCCGGGCGTGGCGGCGCAGCCCGGCCAGTGCCGCGGCCGCCCCGGGGCCGCCCGCGTCCAGCACGGACTCCAGCGGGATCACCCGGGTACGGACGAACCGGTCGATCCTCGCCCTCAACTCCGCTGTCTCACAGGTCCGTTGAGTGAAGGGGGTGTGGTGGTCCGACTCCGGTGCTGTCACTGCTCTCTCCTCGTTCCCGCTCATTCCCGGGAACTCCTGGGAACGGCTGTCCGACTGTCTGTCCGTGGAACTGGTCGGGTGCGGACGCTCCCGGGTTCCCCGCGTTCCGTAAGACCCGGGCGACGGCCACCGCCGCGCCAGGAGAGGAGAGGCATGGCGTCACCAGCAACCACGCAGACGGTCCGGCCGCTCGGCACACTGCGCTTCGACACCTCGGGGCCGCCGCAGATCACCAGCGTCGCCGCCGATCACCTGCGCATGCTCGGCGCGCGAACGGAAGACGCCGGCGGGGGAGACGGCACCAGCGCAGGCATCACGCTCACCGGTGGGGAGTTCGCACCGGCCCACGCGCACGTCACCTGGGCGCTTCCGGCGAGCGGACTCGCCGACGAGGCCATGGTGCAGGCCGCCACCGGCATCATGGCCGTGCACGGCCGCAGGGACGGCGGCCCGCGCGGGCTGGCCGTCGACTTCGCCGCCACGGCCACCGCGGTCCTGGCGGTGCAGGGGCTGCTCGCGGGCCTGGTGGGCCAGGCCCGAGGCGGCGCCGCCGCCCAGGTGAGCACCAGTGCGGACCGGGCCGGGCTGCTCACGGTGTCCCAGTACCTCGCCGCCGCCGGAGCCGACGAAGGGGAAGCCTGCGAACTGGGCCCGGGCGGACCCCCGTTCACCTCCGCCGAGGGCCGTCTCTTCGAGCTGGAGACGCTCGACCCCGGTGCCTGGGCCGCGTTCTGGCGGGCCCTGGAGGCACCCGCCGACGCGATACGGGCGGGCTGGATGCCCTTCCAGTTCCGCTACGCCACCGCCTGCGCCCCCTTCCCGGCGGCCCTGCACGCGGTGACACGGGCCCACGGCTGGGCACGGATCCGCCAGGCCGCGGCCGGCTCCGGAGCCCAGGTGTGCGCCCTGCGCACGCTCGCGCAACGGGCCGGCGAACAAGACGGCGCCGCCCCCTGGTCCCTGGCCCCGCTGGGTGCCGGGCCCCTGACCGGCAAGCCGGGCCCGCCGGCCCCCGGCCGGCCCCTGGCCGGAATCACCGTGCTGGAGGCCGGCCGCCGCATCCAGGCACCGCTCGCCGCCCACCTGCTGGGACTGCTCGGCGCCGAGGTGATCCGGATCGAGCCGCCGGGCGGGGATCCGCTGCGCGGCATGCCCCCGGCCTGCTCCGGAACCTCGGCCCGCTGGCTCGCCCTCAACCGCGGCAAGCAGGCCGTCGAGATCGACATCAAGACACGGGCGGACCGGGACCGGCTGCGGGAGCTGGTGGCGACGGCCGACGTGTTCCTGCACAACTGGGCGCCGGGCAAGGCCGCCGAACTCGGCCTCGACGCCGACGACCTCGCGCGGGTCAATCCGGCGCTGGTGTACGCGTACACCAGCGGATGGGCCGGCCGGATCCAAGACGCCCCGATGGGCACCGACTTCATGGTCCAGGCCCGCACCGGCGTCGGCGAAGCCGTCCGCCCCGAAGGCGAACCCGCGGCCCCTTCGCTGATGACCCTGCTCGACGTACTCGGCGGGCTGCACGGCGCCGAGGCCGTACTCGCCGGGCTCCTGCTGCGCGAGCGCACCGGCCACGGCGTACAGGTGGACTCCTCCCTCCTGGGCGCCGCCGACACGCTGACCGCCCCCGCCCTGCGCCGGGCGGCCCGGGGCGAGAACCCCCGTTCCCCGGCCGGATTCCGGCAGCCGCTGCCGACGGCCGACGGCTGGATCGCCCCCGCCGACGTCTGCGCCCCCGCGGCCGCCGCGTACGACCTGCGCGCGCTGGCGACCGACGAGGCCCTGCGGCAGCTGCGCGACCACGGACTGACGGCGACCGCCGTCACCACCGACCTGTCCGACCTGCACCACGACCCGCGCTTCGCCGGCTCGATCAGCCGTGACGCGCACGGTGCCCCCGCCGTTCCCGACCCCTGGAGCTTCGCGTGACCGTCGCACTGCACGACCTGTTGCCCGCCGAGCTCCGCCGGTCCTGGGTGGTCGACGGCACCTGCCCGGACCTCGACCTCTACAGCCTCTTCCGGGCCCGCCAGATCGCCGACCTGCACCGGACCGCCGTCCTCGACGCCAAGGGCGCACTCTGCTACACCGCACTGGACCGCAAGGCGCGATGTCTGGCCGCCGGCCTCGCGGGCCTCGGCATCGGCCCGGGCGACGTGGTCGGCGTGCAGCTCCCCAACGACCGGGGCGCCGTCATCGCCGATCTGGCGCTGGCCGCCCTCGGGGCGATCGCACTCCCGTTCCCCGTCGGCCGGGGCGCCCTGGAGGCCGAGTGTCTGCTGCGCCGGGCCGAGGCGGTCGCCGTCATCGCCGCGACCGAGCACCGCGGTTCCAGGCACGCGGCGTCGCTGGCGACCCTCGCGGGAGCCCTTCCGGCGCTCCGCCACGTCGTCGCCGCCGGCCCGGGCACCGCACCTGAAGGAACGATTCCGCTGGCGCGGCTGATGCGCTCCGACCCCAGCGGGTTCGTTCCCGCCCGGCCCGACCCCGACAGCGCGGCACGCATCCTCGTCTCGTCCGGCTCGGAGGCCGAGCCGAAGATGATCGCGTACTCGCACAACGCCCTGGCCGGCGGGCGCGGGAACTTCCTCGCCTCCCTCATCCCCGATCGGACCCCGCCGCGCTGCCTCTTCCTGGTACCGCTGGCCTCCGCTTTCGGTTCCAACGGAACCGCCGTCACGCTCGCCCGGCACGGCGGGACCCTCGTCCTGCTCGACCACTTCAGTGCGGAGGCGGCGATCGCGGCGGTACGCGCACACGAGCCGACCCACGTCCTCGGCGTTCCCACCATGGTCCGCATGATGCTCGAACGTCTCGACGAGACGGGCGAGGAGCTGCCCGCGCCCACCGCGCTGATCCTCGGCGGGGCCCCGCTCGACGAGACCACGGCCGCCGCCGCGGCGCAGGCGTTCGGCTGTCCGGTCGTGAACCTCTACGGTTCCGCCGACGGGGTCAACTGCCATACGGGGCTCGGCCACACGGTGCCGCCCACCGACGGCGCGGGCGTGGTCGCGGGCCACCCCGACCCCCGCGTCGCCACGATCCGCATCGCCGACCCCGACACCCACGAGCCGCTGCCCGACGGGGACATCGGGGAGATCATCTCGCGCGGCCCCATGACCCCGCTGTGCTATGTGGGCGCCCCCGACCTGGACGCCCGGTACCGGACCTCCGACGGCTGGGTGCGCACCGGTGACCTCGGCTACCTCGACGCCGACAGCGTCCTGCACGTCGTCGGCCGGCTCAAGGACATCGTCATCCGCGGCGGCGCCAACATCAGCCCCGCCGAGGTGGAGCGCGAGCTCACCGCGCACCCCCAGGTCCGGGACGTGGTCTGCGTCGGCGTCCCCGACCCGCTGATGGGGGAGCGGCTGGCGGCCTGCGTGGTGGCGCGCGGCGGGCGGCCTCCCACCCTCGCCTCGCTCGGCGACCACCTGACCGGGCGCGGGCTGGAGCGGCGCAAACACCCCGAGCGGCTCCTCGTACTCGACGAGCTGCCGCTGACGGCGGCCGGTAAGCCGGACCGGGCGGCGCTGCGCGAGCGCCTGACGGAGAACCTGACGGAGCGCCTGACCGAGGTCCTGTCCGAAGACCTGTCCGAGCGCCTGCCCGGGGCCCTGGTCGAGAGGCTGCCGCAGCCGGGCGGCGGCGCGGGCGCCCCGGCCCCGCTCGCACAGGCGGGATGACGGCGGGGCCCGGCGGCATGATGCCGCCGGGCCCCTTCCCGTCGTGCCGTCCGCTCAGGAGCTGCCCATGGCCTTCTTCAGCTCGGCCGCCGCATTGCGGTAGACCGGCAGCAGGTCGAGGTCCTCGCCCGGGTAGTTGACGATCTTCAGCTGCCGGGCGCCCGCATCGGGCAGGACGGTGCCGGTCGACATGTGCGCGTTGTCCAGCACGAGCGCCGGCTTCTTCGCGGAGAGCTCGGCGAGCTGCGCCGGGGTCACGGCCTCGGGCCCGTACGTGCCCACCACGGTGGCGCCCGAGAGCCTCGCCGACCACGCGGTGAAGACCTGGGTCACCACGGAGGGGCTCTTCCCGCCGGGCCAGGCGGCCTGGAGTTCCCCGTTCAGCTTCGCGTACTCGGTGTCGAAGCCGGACTTCCACGCGGCGGCGGCGTTCTCGGTGCCGAACAGCTTGCCCAGCTCGGCGACCTCGGCGTTCACCTTGTCGGGGTCGTTGTCGAGGTTCACCTCGACCAGCTTCGCCTTGGAACCGGCCGCCTCCTTGATCTTCGCGGCGTACGGTTCGAACGGCGCGTACAGCACGAAGTCGGCCTTGGCCACGGCGGCGAGGTCGGAGGGCTTCGGATCGTAGTCCGGGGCGTGATGGACGGACTGCGGCACGATGACCTTGATGTCCTCGGCGCCGGCCGCCTTCGCGAGGGCGCCCTCCCACGTGGTGGTGACGACCACGACCGGCTTCCCGTCGTGCTGGTGCTTGCCGTCCCCGGACGAGGCGTCGTTCCCGCAGCCGGCGGCCAGGAAGAGCGCCGTGCTCAGTGCGAGGAGGGAAGGGATACGGCCGCGGGTGCGCGCCATGAGCTGATTCTCCGTTCGGGTATGAGATGCACGGCGAGGACCAGTGCCCCCGCCGTCAGGACGAGGACGGGGCCCGGCGGCCAGTCCAGCCACAGGGCCACGAGGAACCCCGTCAGATTCACCGCGACACCGATGCCGACCGCCCACAGGGTGATCGACTTCAGAGAGCTGCCGAGGCGGCGCGCGGCGAGGGCGGGCAGCAGGGTCAGGGCGTCGACGAGCAGAGCGCCGGTGAGTTTGATCGCCCCGGCGACCGCGACGGCGACCAGGACCAGGAGCACCGCGGTCAGTGCCCGCACCGGGACGCCGGAGCACTGCGCGAGCTCACGGTCGTACAGCAGCAGGGCGATCTCGCGCCGCCGCCACCAGAACAGGGCGGGTACGACGGCGGCCAGGACGCCCAGTACCACGAGGTCGGCGGTGCCCACCGACAGGATCGACCCCCACAACAGGGCGAAGGCGCCGGAGGCGTTGACCCCCGACACGGCCAGGACGAGCAGGGCGGCGGCGATGGCCAGGCTCATCAGCAGGCCCATCGCCCCGGACAGCCCGTCCGGTGTGCGGGCGAGCGGCGCCACGCCCGCGCCGGCCAGGGCGCAGGCCACCAGCGCGCACAGCATCGGGTCGAGTCCAGTGAGCAGGCCGACGGCGATGCCCAGCAGCGCGACGTGCATCATCGCGAACCGGACCGGCATGATGTCGAGCCCGACGATGACCACCCCGATGACCGGAAGGCCGATCGCGGCGAGCAACAGGGCCAGGCCGGCCCGCTGCACGGGCAGCAGCTGGAGGAGCGTGCCGAGATCGGCGGTGGCGAGGGTCACCGGACCTCCCGCAGCCGGCCCGCGGCCATCTCCAGTACGCGGTCGCAGCGTTCGGCGAGCGCGCGGTCGTGCGTCACGACGACGAGCGTCACCGGCAGTGACGCGAGGACGTCCGCGGCCTCCGACTGGCCGTCGAAGTCGAGGGCGGCGGTGGGCTCGTCGGCCAGGAGCACCTGGGCACCGGCGGCCACGCCGCCGATCGCCCGGGCCAGGTACATGCGCTGCAGCTGTCCGCCGGAGAGGGTGTGCAGGGGCCGCCCGGTCAGCGGACCCACCCCCAGCCGGTCCGCGGCCTCGGCCGCCTCCGCCGGAGAGCCGCCGGCGGCCAGCAGTTCGGCGCCGAGGAGGGGGAAGCGGCCGGCTGCGGGCTTCTGCGGGATCCAGGCGCAGGCCCGGCGCCGCCACGCCCACTCGGCGGGCGAGCGGGTGTCCCGGCCGCCGACCAGGATCGAGCCCGTCACCTGGCGGTGCAGGCCGAGGACGGCACGCAGCAGGGTGGTCTTGCCCGAGCCGTTGGTCCCGGTCAGGGCCACGCGTTCACCTGCGGCGATCTCCAGGTCGACGTCGGCGACGGCCTCCACTCGGCCGTGCCGGCAGGCGACCCCCCGCATGCGCACATCCAGCCCGCCCATCACACGCCCCTCGATCGTCCGCTGCCGCGCGGGAAGACGAGGCTCGCCTCCCACGCGGCAGTAGTCGGACGCGGGGGCGCTGGGGTTCCCGATGAGCACGAACCGTTTCCGTACGGGGCACAGCCGGCGCGGCGGACAGACGACGGCACGCCCTGCGCCAGGCCCCTCGCGGACCCGGACCCGGACCCGGACCCGGACTCCTGCGGACCCGGACCCGGGCCCCGCCGTCCAGCCGTGCGCCCGCCCTGTCGATGCCGTCCACGCCGTCCGGGCAGGGCCGGGCAGGGCCCGGACGGGCCGCGCTGTCGCGTCAGAGCGGGTGGCCGTTGGAGTCCGTGTGGTCCTTCTGGGTGGAGAACTTGTTGAGGAACACGTCGTACCGGCCGTCGGGACGGCGGGTCAAGGTCGCACCGTCCTGCCAGATGCCGTTCTCGGGCCACCAGTCGCTGCCGTACGGGTCGCCCTGGTTCTGGTGGATGTTGTGCATGCCCAGGCCGTCGGTGAACGGCTCGCCGAAGACCAGGATCGGCCGTCCGACGACGAGGAGCGGTTCCAGGGCGAGCGCGGCGTCGAGGTTGGACCCCGACTGCCACGGCCGGGAGGACCTGAGCAGCCGGTCGAGGAGGTCCCACAGCCGACGGGGCAGCGGGAGCGGCGGCAGGCGCGGGTGGTCCCGCAAGGCCGGATGCCGGATGTAGTCGAGCGCGCCGGACCCGGACGTGCGGTCGAGCTCGTGGTACCCGGGGGCCAGTGCGGCCACCGGAGCGAGCGCCGAGGCGTCCACGGTGAGGACCTTCCACTGCACACCCGTCGCGGAGTCGTGGCTGTCCACGTCGACGGCGCACTTGTAGCGGCCGGCGGGCGCATCGACCCGGAGGTTGACGTGGAACCACGCGCCCTGCGTGTCAGGCGTGTCGCGGAAGTGCTGCCGCAGAGTCCCGGACAGCACACCGTAGTGGTCGAATGGCATGCCCCTCAGTGAATCACCGGCCCGGGCGGGCGGCCATCAGGGCTCGGCCATGTGGAGGGAGGGCGGCACTCGGGCGAGGCACGGCACCTCGCCGGTTTCGCCCAACTCGGCGCGCACGGAGGAGCACTGCGACGCACTCAAGACGTCCAGAGCAGGGCGGCAGGGCGGCACGGCAGACACGGCAGACACGGCATACATGGGGGGTCTCCTCCTCGTCCGCCGAACCGCTCTGACGGGGCGTCGAAGCGGAACGGCTCCAGCGGCGCCTCGGCCGTACGCACAGCGCAGCCCGGTCCGCTCCGGTCCGCTCCCTGATCCCGGAGGAGGGCTCAGAACGGCTCGCCCGCGACGAGGAGTTCGCCCACCGTGTCCGTGAGGACGGCGCGGACCGCGGCAGGCATCGCGGCGTCGGTGACGAACCAGTCGGCCTGGTCCAGTGCCGCGAAGCCGCTGAGCCCGACCACGCCCCACTTGCTGTGGTCGGCCACGACGGCGACCCGCCGGGCCGAGGCGACCAGTGCCCGGTTCGTCTGGGCCTCCATGAGGTTGGGGGTGGTCAGCCCGGCCTCCTCCGTCACCCCGTGCGCGCCGAGGACGAGCAGGTCCACGTGGAGGGAACCGATCGCCAGGTCGGCGAGCGGGCCGACCAGCGCGGCCGAGGGGGTGGGGGAGCCGCCGGTGAGCAGCAGGGCCGGGGCGCCGGCCGCCGGATCGCGGCCGGCCGCCCGCACCAGCTCCGCCACCGGAAGGGAGTTGGTGACGATCGTGAGCCGCGGGACACCGAGCAGCCGGGCCGCGACCGCGTGGGCGGTCGTGCCGCCCGAGACCGCGACCACGCTGCCCGGTTCCACGAGGGTCGCGGCCGTCTCCGCGATGGCGGCCTTGGCGGCGCCCTCCAGATCGGCCTTGGCGTCGAATCCCGGCTCGTGGCCGCTGGCCCCGGCCGCGGCGACGGCCCCGCCGTAGACCTTCTCCACGGCGCCGCGCCGGGCGAGGGCGTCCAGGTCGCGGCGGATCGTCATGTCCGAGACGCCGAGTTGCCCGACCAGGTCCGCCACCCGGACCGCGCCGTCGCGCCGGACCACGTCCAGGATGAGCGCCCGGCGCTGGTGGGCCAGCTGAGCAGCCTGCTCGGCCACGGTCACTCCCGCGTATCGGCGAATCCGGTCAGAAGGCAGCAAGATAGCACAGCAATTCTGTTGAAGTATGGGGAAGTCGGCGCTCCTGCTCCCGCCCCACTGGTGATTGATGTTGAGGTCTGTTTATTCTTGCCGGGTGAAGAAAACACTCGCGAAACTCGCGGACGGTCGCGAACTGATCTACTTCGACACCGACGAGAGGGCCGTACGCGAGGCGCCCGACCTGCGCCCCCTCGACCGCGTGCAGAGCCGCCCGGAGCTGCGGAGGGACGAGGCGACCGGCGACTGGATCACGATCGCCGCCCACCGGCAGGGCCGCACCTACCACCCGCCGGCCGGTGAATGCCCGCTCTGCCCCTCGCGGGACGGCAGGCTCGGCGAGATCCCCGCCGACGACTACGAGGTGGCCGTCTTCGAGAACCGCTTCCCCTCCCTGGCGGGCGGGGCCGGCCGCTGCGAGGTCGTGTGCTTCACCCCGGAGCACGAGGCCCGCTTCGCCGACCTCACCCCGGCCGCCGCCCGCCTGGTCCTGGACGCGTGGACCGACCGCACCGCGGAGCTCTCCGCCCTCCCGGGCGTCGAGCAGGTGTACTGCTTCGAGAACCGGGGCGTCGAGATCGGAGTGACGCTCCCTCACCCGCACGGCCAGATCTACGCCTTTCCCTTCACCACGCCGCGCACCGCCAAGATGACCGCCGCCGCGGCCTCCCACCGCGCAGCCACCGGCCGCAACCTCTTCGAGGACCTGCTGGCGGGCGCCCGCGCCGCCACCGAGCGCGTGGTGACGGCCGGGGAACACTGGACGGCCTTCGTGCCGTACGCCGCCCGCTGGCCCTACGAGGTGCACCTCTACCCCCACCGCCGCGTCCCCGACCTGACCCGCCTCACGGAGGCGGAGCGGGCCGAGTTCCCCGGCATCTACCTGGACCTGCTGCGCCGCTTCGACCGGCTCTTCCCCGTACCCGGCCGGCCGGAGGGCGCGGCTCCCACGCCGTACGTCTCCGCCTGGCACCAGGCGCCGCGCACCGGTGGCGCGGAACTGGCGCTGCACCTGGAGCTGTTCACCGTCCGCCGGACCGCCGACAAGCTCAAGTTCCTCGCAGGGACGGAGTCCGGGACGGAAGCCTTCATCAACGACGTGGCCCCCGAGGCGGCCGCGGAGCGACTCCGGGGGGCCCTGTCGTGAACCGTGCGGACCGATCGCACCAGGCGGACCAGGCGGACACCGCTGACCAGGCGCACCGAGCGCACCAGGCGCACCAGGCGCACCAGGGGGACCAGGGGGACGACGACAGCCGGGCCGACCGCGTCGCGGACGACTTCCGGCAGCTCTTCGGCGGCTCCCCGGACGGGGTCTGGGCGGCACCGGGCCGGGTCAACCTGATCGGCGAACACACCGACTACAACGACGGGTTCGCCCTCCCGATGGCCCTCCCGCAGAGCACCCTGCTCGCCGCCCGCGGCCGTACGGACGGGCGACTGCGGCTGCACAGCGCGCAGGGTGACGGCCGGACCACCGAACTGACCGTGGCGGCGCTGGCCCCCGGTACCGTGTCGGGCTGGGCCGGCTACCCGGCCGGCGTGGTCTGGGCGCTCGCCGAGGCGGGACACCCGGTCGGGGGCGCGGACCTCCATTTCGACAGCACAGTGCCCACCGGCGCCGGCCTCTCCTCCTCCGCCGCGCTGGAGTGCGCGGTCGCCGTCGCGTACGACGAGTTGTACGGGCTGCGCCTGTCCGGACCCGAACTGGCCAGGATCGCCCAGCGCGCGGAGAACGCCTTCGTGGGGGTCCCCTGCGGAATCATGGACCAGATGGCCTCCGTCTGCTGCGTCGCCGGGGCGGCGCTCCACCTCGACGCCCGGAGCCCGGAGCTCCATCAGCACGTGCCCTTCGACCTGCGGAGCCAGGGTCTGCGGCTGCTGGTGATCGATACCAGGGTCAGCCACGACCTCGGCGACGGGGCGTACGCCGCCCTGCGGGCGGGCTGCGAACGCGCGGCCGCGCTGCTCGGCCTGCCCGCCCTGCGCGACCTGCCCGCCGGGGATCTCCCGCGAGCCCTGGACGCCCTGCCGGCGGAACTCGCCCCCCTGGTACGCCATGTGGTGACCGAGAACGCCCGGGTCGCGGAAGCGGTCTCCCGGCTGGAGGAGGGCAACGCGGCGGCGCTCGGCCCGATCCTCAGCGAGGGTCACGCCTCGCTCCGCGACGACTACCGCGTCTCGTGCCCGGAGACCGATCTCGCCGTGATGGCCGCGGTCGACGCCGGGGCGCTCGGCGCCCGGATGACGGGCGGCGGGTTCGGGGGTTCCGTCATCGCCCTGGTGCGGGCCGGCCAGGAGAGCGCGGTGGGCGGCTCCGTCACGGCTGCCTTCGCCGCCGTCGGCCACCGTCCCCCGCGCATCCTCGCCGCCACCCCCGCCGCGGGCGCCCGCCGCCTCACGACCGGAAGCCGTCAGCAGCCGCCGCAGTTGTAGTAGAGGACGTCCCAGTGGCTGCCCTCGTCGGCGTACACGTTCCCCGAGCCGGACCGCCACATCGGCGCACCGTCGCCGCGTACGCCGATGTAGGTGAAGGTGCCCTTGATGTAGTTGGTGACGCACGTGCCCTTGGTGAAGTCGAGCTTGTACCCGTTCCAGTGCGAGTACGTGCCGCTCGCGTGCCCGGTCTCGGTACCGCCGGTGATGTTGAGGGCGCACCCGGTGGCGCGCTTGAGGGTCTGGGCGCCTTGCGCGGTGGCGAGGTTGAGCTGCTCGAAGGACGTACAGGTGGGGTTGTTCCGGTCGGAGCAGCCGCCGGACGAGGACCAGGTGATGCCGACCTGCCGGAACATCGAGGTCGCGGTCGCATGGCTGATCTTGGTGGTGGCGGCGTGGGCACCGGTCGTGGCGACGAGGGCCCCGAAGCCGGGTGCGAAGAGCGCGCCGAGGACGAGGGCGAGAGAGGTGAGGACGGAACGGGTCTTCACTGAATTCCTCCTGCGGGATTCCGCCGGTTCGGTGGTCCGGGGTGGGGAGGTGCAGGTGGTGCGTCGAGCGGTTCGAGCACAGCGATGGTGCCCGACATCTACGCGTGAAGACCAGAGGGCCTCCCGGACTGCGGGTGTGCCGGTGAAGCCCGTACGCCCTCAGGCGACGACGAACAGGCGCACCCTCCTGAGTGCTCGACCGGTGCGGCTCGCCACTGCGCACGGCGGACGCCGGAGAGGCTGTGTGCCTCTCCGGCGTCTGCCGTGCGGTGCGGCTCGCCGGGACGGGCTCCCGGGGGCTGCGGGGCTCTCAGTGCGCTCACTTACCGAGCTTCGCCTTCAGGTCCTGCTTGATCTGGTTCTTGACGACCTGCTTGTTGACCTTGTTCACGGTGCCGCCCGTGCCGGTGCCGTCACCGCCGACGGCCGTGGCGTCACCCAGGTTGGTGGCGTCGGCACTGGCGTTGCCGCCGGTGGCGTTGCCCGTGGTCACTTCGCACTTGCCCTTGCACTCGCCGACACCGGAGTTCGCGGCGCCACCGGTGGCCTCACCACCGACCGTGGTGTTCTCGGCATTGGCGTCACCGCCGGTACCGATGCCGTCGGCGCTGTCGTCGACAGGGGCGAGGGTGACGGCCTGCTGCGGGGCGGCGGCCGGGGCGGCCATCGCGGTCGCCGGAAGGGCGATACCGCCACCCACCAGCGCCAGGGAAGCTCCGGCCAGAACGACACGACGGGTCGAGAAACGCTCGAACATGGGAATTCTCCATTCGGTGCAAATAAAAGGTGACTGTGTACCGCCCGGGGAAACGGGCCGGGATGATATGTCGACCTCATTTCCTCCGGGGGATTCCCCGGTGAGGGCGTACTTCAAATAAACCCTGCCGAAGGAGGTGCGTCACGCCACTCGAACACGTGACTTGACGCCGAAAATCAATCTTGGTAAAAGCCGGGCGCCGTGTCGGACGGCCTGCTGAACGGGCATTCGTATGGACCACTGGATAGACTTTCAGGCAGGGAAGGCGGCCTGTCGCGCCGCCCGCGCGTCCGAGTCGGCACCGTCGCGTCGAGCGGTTTCGCGTGCGGAGGCCGGCCGCGGGCCATCGAGGACGGGGGTCGGCGTGATCGGCACCTTCGGCCAGGGGTACGGCAACGGCGCAGAGGCGTCGCCGGGCCGGCCGGGTGAGAGGGGTGCCCGATGGGCACGGCATCGAACCTGAGCGCGTACACGGGCCGGGCCTCCGGCCTGATCGGGAAGCAGATCGCCGGCTACCGGGTCGAGCGACTGCTGGGCCGCGGTGGCATGGCCGTCGTCTACTGCGCGAAGGACCTGCGCCTGGACCGTACGGTCGCGCTCAAGCTCATCGCCCCCGAGCGCGCCCGCGACGACACCTTCCGACGCCGCTTCACCCACGAATCGCGGGTGGCCGCGTCGATCGACCACCCGCACATCGTGCCGATCTTCGAAGCCGGTGAGACCGAAGGCGTCCTGTACATCGCGATGCGCTACGTCCCCGGTCCGGACCTGCGCGTCCTGCTGGACCGGGAAGGTCCGCTCCCCGTTGCGACCGCGCTGCGCATCGCCGCCCAGGTGGCATCCGCACTCGACGCGGCCCATGAGCACGATCTGGTGCACCGGGACGTCAAACCCGGCAACATCCTGGTTGCCGCGGGAACCGACAGCGAGCACCCCGAACACGTTTATCTCACGGACTTCGGGCTGACGAAGAAATCGCTCGCGCTGACCGGGTTCACCACCGCGGGGGAATTCGTCGGCACGCTCGACTACATGGCGCCGGAACAGATTTCCGGCCGGCCGGTCGACGGCAGGTGCGATCTCTACAGCCTCGCCTGCGTCGTCTACGAAACCCTCGCCGGCGGGCCGCCCTTCGAACGCGACGGAGACGCGGCGGCCCTGCTCTGGGCGCACCAGTACGACCCGCCGCCTCCCCTGACCGAGAAGCGGCCCGAGATCGAGCCCGCCGCCGTCGACGTGCTGGCGAAGGCCTTGGCGAAGGTCCCCGAGGACCGGTACGGCTCCTGCCTGGAATTCGTGGCGGCCCTGCGCGCCGCCACCGGCGGCGGCGCCGGCGAGCGGGCCGGTCAGCCGGCCCCGGCGGTTCCCGGGGCCCCGGGGAGCCCCGTCCCGCCACCGGAGCCTCCGGCCTGGGCCCTACCGGTCTTCCGCGGTCTGCCCGGCAGCCCTTAGGATCTTCGATCCGAACGTGCCCCTGCCGACAGGATGCGGACCTGTCAGGTCCCCCCTCAGGGCCCTCATGCCGACTGAGTCGATCGCGCAGCGGGACCGGTCCAGATCGCCGCGGGCGCCGAGCTCGTCGAGGACCAGAGCCGGTGGAGCTTGGGCCGAGGCTGAGAACGCCGGGCCGGGCTGAGCAATGGCTCAACGACCTCGCGGAGCCCTAAAGGGCACCCTCCTGAACGGGAGCCGAGGATTTCGGGTGATCTGGATCATCGGCCGGGGCGGCGGCACGCAGCGCCGCCTCGACCCGGCGGTTGCTGGTCATGGTCGACGTGACGGCGGTCATGGTGAGGAGGAGGCCGGCGGCGGCGTAGAGCGGGGTGCGTACGTCGTACGTGGTGGCCAGCCAGCCGCCGAGGAAGGCGCCGAACGGGGCGGCGCACATGGCGAGCATGCGGGAGGTGGAGGCGACCCGGCCCATCAGGTGGGCCGGGACGATCGCCTGTCGGAGGGAGGGGCCGAGCACCATCGTGGCGCCCATGCCCGCTCCGCAGACGGCGAGCGCGAGCCCGGCGACGTACGGGTTCGGGGCGGCGGCAAGGCCCAGGACGGCGAGTCCCTCGACTGCGGCCGTGCAGGTCAGCGCGGTGCCGGTGCCGAGTCGTCGGCCGAGGAAGGAGGCGATGCCCGCGCCGAGCAGACCCCCGGTGGCCTCCGCCGTGAGGAGCAGGCCGAAGCCGAAGGTGTCGATGCCGAGACGATCGTGCGCAAAGAGGGCGAGCACGGTCTCCACGGCGAGGAAGGCGATGTTCCCGACCGCCGGACGCAGCGCGAGCCCGAGCAGCAACCGATCCCGGAATACGTACGAGGCGCCGGCCCGCGCCTGCCGCAGCAGCGACTCGCGGGCCTGCGGTACGGGCCGGGGTGCGGCGGGCAGCGACCGTACGAGCAGTGCGGAGAGCGCGAACGACACCGCGTCGGCGAGCAGCGGAACCGCCCGCCCGAGGGCGAGCAGCGCGCTGCCCGCGGGCGGCCCGGCGAAGCCGGACGCGGCGGTCTGGGTGCCGCGCAGACGGGAGTTGGCGCGCTCCAGGAGCGCGGGGTCACGGCCGAGCAGATCCGGCAGATAGGCCGTGGCGGCCGTATCGAAGAAGAGTCCGCCGAGGCCGAGGAGGAAGGCGACGGCCGCGAGCAGTGGAATGCTCAGCACGTCGAGCGCGGCCGCTGCCGCCGGTATCGCGAGCAGCACCGCACGCGCCGCGTCCGTGACCCACATCGTGCGCCGACGGTCCCAGCGGTCCACCAGCGCACCGCCGAGCACCCCGAAGAGCAGCCACGGCAGCGTTCCGGCAGCCGTGACGACGGCGAGCGCCATCGGATCCCGCGTCAACGCCAACGCGAGCAGCGGCAGCGCGGCATGCGACACCCCGTCACCGAGCGAGGACACCGTCTGCGCGGTCCACAGCCGTCCGAACCCGGTCGGCAGCTTCCGAACGCCCGAGGTCACTTGGCGTCCCCCTCGGCCTGCTCGCGCGACGCCGGGTGGAACAGGGCGAAGACGAGTGACGCGTCCGGCAGCGACGGATCGGACAGCTCCCGGTACTCGTCCGCCAGCGCCTGCAGCCGCGCCCCCAGCTCCGCGAACTGCTCCTCGGTGAGCCGCAGATGCGCCATCCGTACGTGCCGCTCGCCATCCACCGGCGCTGCCTCCAGGTCCGCCACCGCGTGCCGCATCAGCACATCCGGCCCTCCCTCGCCCGGATCCGGCAGCACGATCGCCCGCGCGGCCATTGCGTAGTACCGCTCGGTGACCCCCCGGACCTTCCGCGTTCGCACCACCTTCACCAGGCCGGCCCGCTCCAGCAGCCGTACGTGGTAGCTGGAACTCCCCTTCGCGAGGCCCACTCGCCCGGCGATCTGCGTGATCGTCGCGGGCTCGAAGCGGAGCACGGCCATGATCCGGTGACGCGTGAGATTGGAAACGGCGCGTAGTTGCTCGTCAGTGGTGACGTGGAACGTCTCAGGAAGATCATCGGTAGGCATGTCCCCAATGGTCAACACTTCTTGACCATTGGGCAAGTGGGTTTCGTTCGGGCTTCCGGAATCGGCTGTCCAGGACGTGAGGCCTTCGCTCCCCACTCTCCTTCCCGACCTCGCTCAACCCGCACCCGGGCGACTTCGCTCCACCCGTCGCGGAAGCTCATCCGCACGCCTTGGCGCTGTTTGCTGCGGGTGCCCGATGATCGTCTCCATGTCGCGTGGGTCGTATCCAGCGATGAGCGTCGGCCGCTATGCCGGCCTCCTCGGACCACCCGGCCTCGGTCTGCGCCTGACAGGACTCTGCGACGAGGGCGAACAGGGCTTCTGCGAGCGCGGCCTGACACGGGCCCAGGCACCGCTCCAGGACGTCTACGTATGGACCGGGGATCTGGAGGACGAACTCATCCGCGCGCTCGGCACGGCAGGAGTCGAGGAGATCCTCCGCGCCGAGGGCGACTTCCGCGCCTGGCAGACCTTCCGGCGCCAGCCCGCACAGCACGGCCGGCGCAGGCATCAGCAGGTGAGGCGCTTCCTCGGCACAAAAGTAGGGCCGCAAGATCCGCTACGGCCGTCTCCTTGTGGAGGCCTCGCACCGGACCGGACACCGGCCCCGGTCGACGGCCTCCTCGCGAGCCGGTGAGGGCGTAGACGGACTGCCGTTTCGAGCGTGCTCGACAGCAGACGAGCGCGAGGCTTAATCAGTTGACCGGGTGGCAACGGCTGGGCAGGCTCCAGCACGACCCGCCCGCCTGCCCCTACCGGGAGACCTACGGATGGCTTCTCACCTGCACGCGCTCTGCTTCGATGCGCACGACCCGCTCCGTCTTGCGCGCTTCTGGGCGGACCTTCTCTGCTGGGAGACGTCCGATGGCACCTCCGACGGCATCACACTGCTTCCCAGTGATGACACCGGGTTCCGGCTCCGCTTCCTCCCGACCCGGGAGCGGAAGACAGGCCAGAACCACATGCACTTCGATCTGACGAGCACGTCCCTCGACGACCAGAGGCAGGTGGTGGAGAGGGCGATCCAACTCGGCGCCCGGCACATCGACATCGGCCAACGCCCGGAGGAGGGACATGTGGTGCTCGCCGACCCCGAGGGCAATGAGTTCTGTGTCATCGAGCCGGGCAACGGCTTCCTCGCCGAGTGCGGATTCATCGGAGCGCTGGCGGGCGATGGTTCGCAGGAGACCGGGTACTTCTGGAGCCGAGCGCTGGGCTGGCCATTGGTCTGGGACCAGGACCAGGAGACCGCGATCCGCTCACCCCGCGGTGGTCCGAAGGTCACGTGGGGTGGTCCACCCCTGATGCCGAAGACGGGGAAGGAACGGCTGCACTTCGACCTCGCTCCACCGGTCGGCAGTGACCAGCAGACGGAGGTCGACCGGCTCGTCTCCCTCGGGGCAACACGCATCGACATAGGTCAAGGGGAGGTCGACTGGGTGGTGATGGTCGACCCCGACGGTCACGAGTTCTGTGTGCTGACCCCCCGATAAGCCCGGAGCGGGGCTCACGGCCCGGGGGGCCGGAGACCCGGCATGCCGAAGTCGACCGGCGCGATGCGACAGCCGCTGGCTCTCTTCGCGTTTCTGACGGAGGAAGGTGAGGGTGAGGTCGATCCCCTCGATCTCTTTGAGCCAGCCCTCCTGTTCGGCACGGGCCCGGCGATCCAGGAGATCGGTCTCGATCTCGTCGAGGCGAGGCAGCATCATGGGGTTGATGTCGAGCATGGGACATCGCAAACAAGCTTCTCCGAACTTCCTGTCGCTCGCCTTTCCGCCCGGCGGCCCTGACCGTCGACATGTCAGTGGGCTCTGACAGCATCACGGCCATGACCGATATCGATGACCTCGTGCAACGCGTTGTCGCCCGGGCCGCATCGGACAGCAAGAACCTTCCCGAGCCTGTCGACGATGCCCAGATCGCGGAGGCGGAGAGGCAACTGGGCATCGCGCTGCATCCCCTACTTGCGCGCCTGTATCGCGAGGTCGCTGACGGCGGCTTCGGCCCTGACTATCGACTGTTGCCACTGCTTGGTCCGGGCTCCAGCGTCGTTGGCGAATACCTGACGCGACGTGAGGCGTCCGTTGGAGTGGAGCACCCGGAATGGCCCGAAGGCGTTGTGCCGATCCTGACCTGGGGCTGTGCCATGTACGCAGGCGTTGATTGTCTCAGTGAAGACGGTCAGGTCCTGCTCTTCGAGCCGAACCCGTATAGCGGCGGATCGTGGGAGCAGTGTTGGTTCCTCGACTCCGCCAGCCTCGCAGCGTGGCTGGAGACATGGCTCGCGGGGACGGCCTGGTTCGAGGAGGACGCCTTCGACAGGGACGACCTGGTCGAGCCTCAGCCATGGGGCCAGGCCGCAAGCCGACTGTCCTCCGGTGCATAGCGAAACACCAACGCCCCGGATCTCCTCCAACCGGCCGAGCTGGGCCGGGTCTGGCCGGAGAAGCGAGCAACGAACGCAAGCATCTGTCCAGTCCGCGCCGGGGATCTCCTCGGCGCGGCTGGTCTCCCGACGCTGCTGCCAGGTCTCCCATCCGGCACCGGCCGCTCGACAACCCCCGCCACGACCGACGGCCTCAGATCTCCTCATGAGATGACCTCTTGGGGCAGTAGCAGCTAGTCGGGGAGGGGGCGAACCTTCAACGAGTTACGCGGTGATTTGGCATGGTTCGAACCTCTATGGGGAAAGAGGGGCAATGGGCATGACTTTTCGCAATTTTGTAATTGTAGTCGTATCCTTTTATGTAGCCATCCCTGCGGCCCCCCTCGTAATAGCCCTCGCCATAAGGAAATCCCGGCAAGCTGTATGGACGGCATCGAACACCGTCCAAATTTCCAGCCGATTGCCCAGCCCGGTAGCCGGCACAGCGACCCCTCCAATACTGGGTGCCTGGTGACGGGTCAACTCCGTTGAGGAAGCAGCCCGTCTCGGACTTGTCGTGGTTCAAGTCGCCCGAATCGTCGTTCGGCAGCTTTGTCGGGACGCCCATCTCTGTGATCGGCGCCGCGTCGAACGTGGTGGCTACGGCGCGCTGCTCCGGCGAGGCCGCGAATGCGTTGGAGGGGAGCGCTGCCGCCCCGACGGCCAAGGCTGCCGGGATCGCAAGCGCCACAAGTCGTTGCCTCAGAGGTATGCAATGCATGGGATTTACCCTTCACAGGTTGATGGCGAGTCGGGATTATTTCGGGCTATGCGCCGGTTCACCGATCCGCGTGAACTCACGTCTCCATTACGCCCTGGCTGTCCGCCCGTGTCATGGCGCGGCATGTCGGGACTTGACGAAGGAGGGCAGGAGATGCGTGGGAAATGCTGTGATCCCCAGGTCGTCTCGCCCGAAGTCGGCCAGGCGTTGTGTCAGGCGCGGTCCGCGTGCTTCGTCCTCTTCAGGACACTCCGCCCTCACAGACCCAGGGAGACGGCCAGCCGGGTCAGTTCCGCCGTGTTGTTGATGCCCAGCTTGGCCCGGATGCGGCGGAGGTAGGCGTCGACCGTGTGCTTGGAGAGCCCCATCTGGCGGGCCGTCTGCAGGTAGGTGCACCCGGCGGCGATGTGTCGCAGGGCCTCCTGCTCGCGGGGGGCCAGTGCAGGTGCAGGCGCGGGGGCTTCGGTGTGCGGCGCGGCGAGTGCGAGGCTCATGAGGTCTCCTCCGACGGATCGGATCGGTCATCACTGCTCGCACCCTTGAAAGCAGGGGGGCATGTACCTAAATGCCGGTTTTGCCCTTGTTGAAAAGCTTGGCCGCGCGACTTCATGACCGTGTCCGCCGACTGTCACAGGCGTGTCACAGGGCCCGTCTGCGTGCAACCGGTGCCTCAGTACCCGACGAGGGACTGCTCGGCCCAGATGGTCTTGCCGATGGGGGCGTGCCGGGTGCCCCAGCGCTGGGCGAGCTGGGCGACCAGCAGCAGGCCCCGCCCTCCCTCGTCGAAGATCCGGGCACGCCGCATGTGCGGGGCGGTATTGCTCGAGTCGGAGACTTCGCAGATCAGGGTGCTGTTCTCGTGGATCAGCCGCAGCTGGATGGGCGGCTGGCCGTAGCGGATGGCGTTGGTGACCAGCTCGCTGACCAGGAGCTCGGTGACGAAGGAGGCCTCTTCGAGCCCCCAGGCCGTCAGCTGGTCGGACGCGTGCCGACGGGCGTGGGCGACGACGGAGGGGTCGGAGGACAGGTCCAGGACGACGACCCGGTCGGCATGGAGGGCCCGGGTCCGGGCGACGAGCAGGGCGACGTCGTCATCCGGCGGATGGGTCAGCAGGCCCGTCAGGACGCGGTCGCAGACCGTCTCCAGCGTGGACGCGGGCTGGCTGAGGGCCACGAACATGCTGTCCAGGGCCTCGTCGATGTCGTGGTCGCGGGGCTGGAGCAGGCCATCGGTGTACAGGGCAAGGATGCTGTTCTCGGGGAGTTCGACGTCGACGGTCTCGAAGGGCAGGCCCCCCAGGCCGAGCGGCGGGCCGGCCGGGACGTCGAGGAGGTAGACGGAGCCGTCCGGGGAGACCACGGCGGGCGGGGGGTGGCCGGCCCGGGCGACGGTGCAGCGGCGGGTGACCGGGTCGTAGACCACGTACAGGCAGGTGGTGCCGATGCCCAGGGAGGCGGCTTCCCCGGTGGCTTCCTGGTCGGCATCGTCGGCGGACAGGTGGATGACGAGGTCGTCGAGGTGGGTGAGCAACTCGTCGGGCGGCAGGTCGACGTCGGCCAGGGTACGGACCGCGGTGCGCAGCCGGCCCATGGTGGCGGCGGCACGGATGCCGTGTCCGACGACATCGCCCACGACCAGGGCCACCCGCGCGCCCGACAACGGGATCACGTCGAACCAGTCGCCGCCCACGCCGGCCTGGCCGCCGGCCGGCAGGTAACGGGAGGCGATCTCGAGCGCCGCATGCCGGGGCAGTGTCTGCGGGAGCAGGCTGCGCTGCAGCGTCATCGTGTTGGTGTGCTCCCGGGTGTACCGGCGGGCGGTGTGCATGCTGCCGGCCGCTCTCGTCGCGAGTTCCTCGGCCAGCCACAGGTCCTCCGGATGGAAGGGCTCCAGGCGCTGGTGACGGCCGAAGACGGCCAGGCCGAGAGTGATGCCGCCCGCTCGCAGCGGCACCACCATCATCGAGTGGGTCCCGCTCGCGCCGATCCAGGCGGCCCCCGGGTCCTCGGCCAGCCACCGGGCGACGGTCGAGTCGGCCGCCCCGTACACGGCGCCACGGCCCGTGGCCAGACAGTCGGCGCACGGCGACAGAGCCGGATAGACGGCCGCCCCTCCGGCCGCGAGCAGGGACTCCGGGCTTCCCTCGAGGATCGACCGCACGCCGGTACGGCGCACGGTGACCGGTCCCGTCAGTGGGCCCGGGGACGGCTCCTCGCCGTGCGGGAGGGGCTCCAGCAGGTCCACGACCGCGAAGTCGGCGAGACCGGGGACGGCGGCGTCGGCCAGCTCCTGCGCCGTGCGGGCGATGTCCATCGTCGTGCCGATGCGGGCGCCGGCCAGGTTCGGCAGGAGCATCTGCTGCCGGTCGACCTCGATTCCGGTGATGTCGTGCGCGGCCAGGCACACGGCGCGTACCCGGCCCTCCGGGTCCCGCAGAGGGGCCAGCGAGGTCGCCCAGCTGTGCTCCGTGCTCGCACCCGCGGGGCGGACGAAGGCGTTCACGTCCTGCGGCTCACCGGTCTCCAACGCCAGGCGCATCTTCCGCTCGGTCTCGTCGCTCACGGGATCGGGCGCGATCTCCGGCAGCCGCAGCCCGCGCATCTGCGCTTCCGTCAAGGACAGCGTGCGCTCCATGCCGACGTTCGCCCGCACCAGCCGCAGGTCCTCGTCGAAGACCGCCAGGAAGCACGGGGACTGGGAGAACGCCCACTCGTTCAGCGGTTCGCCCCAGGGTGTGCGGGGCTCCCCGCCCGTCACGGCGGACACCACGAACCACTTGGTGCTCCCGCCGGTGGAGGTCCAGCGGTGCGCGAGCAGTCCCACTTCCAGCCGCGTGCCGTCCCGGTGCCGCAGCGCCACGGTGCCGCTCCACCGTTCCTGCTCGGGCGGGACGCGCCGCGCCGCATCGCCGACGTCGTCGGCGAGCAGCTGGGCGGCGGACAGTCCCACGACCTCGGAGGGTACGTAGCCGAGCAGTCGACGGGCTTCCTCGCTCCACTCGGTCACGATGCCCTGCTCGCTGACGGTGGCCGTGGCCGTGTACGCCGACCCGTGGGAGGCGCTCGCCCCCGCCGGCCGCTCACCGGGAGAGGTGGGAAGTCGCTCCATCGCCGGTCATCTCGCCCTCGCTAGTTCCATGCCCGCTGTCCCACGGGAACCTGCACGGCCAGGGGCTCCACTGACCAGCATGTTCCAGCGGGGCGGGGAGCACCAACGCAGTCCGCTCACGGGTACGTCCAGCCACCCGGACCCGGGGAGGGGGCCGCAGGGAAACCCGGCGCCGTGACCGGCGGCGCGGGCAGCGCGAGGACGGGGGCGAGGACCGCGTCCCCCGCCTGCCACACCATCGCGCGGCGCCGGCCGCCGAGTGCGGGCGGCCGAAGGCCGAGGATCACGACGCGGCGCGGAGCGGCGCCGAAGACGCCGCTCCGGTCGGCCTTGACCGCGGCTTCCTCCAGCGCCCAGGCACCGGCCAGGGCCTCGGGCCGACCGTGCCGATCAGGGACAGTTCACCGGGGGATGGGACGCGGTCCGCGACGCTGCGCACCGTGGCGGCCGAGACGGTCTCGCACAGGTCCACACCGGCCGGTTCCGGTGCGAGGGCCGCGGCGGCATGGCGGGCGGTGTGGCTGAGGGAGACGTGCAGGGTGGGCATCGGGCTGCCGCAGACGACCACGTACGGACTGCCGTCGTCACGCGGAAGGACCTCCACGTCGCTCGCCGGAACCCCGAGGACTTCGCCGACCAGACGCTTGACGAGCAGACGGCCCGCCAGCCACTCGGCCTGCCGCCAGACCGGCAGTGCGTGGACCACCCGCACGCTCAGGACCAGCAGAGTCCCGGCGATGGCCAGAACCCCGATCAGGAGGGGCAGCGCAGCGGCCACCACACTGCCGAACACCAGGACCAGCAGGATCAGGGTTCCCGGCAGGACGACGGCCTCGGCCCGCTTGAGGTCGGAATCCGAGAGGTCCTGGAGCTCGGCGTCGACGAGCGCCGTCCCTCCCACGTGCACGCTCAGGGCCGCCGGGGAAGCCGTCGGGGCGGTCAGCTCCCTGCTCAGCCGCTTGACTCGCGAAGCGAGCTGTTCACCCTCACCGTCCACGTGCGCGACCAGCATGGCCGCCCGACCGTCCCGGCTGCGCAGCTCCGCCGCGTCGGCGGTCCAGTACGAGGTCACGGCGCTCACGTGCGGCTGGGCGGCGAGGCGTCCGGCCAGGTCCTCGCCCGAGCTGCGGGCCGCCTGCCCGTCGACGGAACCGCTGCGGGCCTGCGCGACGACGACCAGGTTGGGGGACGCCCCCATGTGCTCGGCCGCCACGCGGGCGGCCCGGCTGGACTCGGAGCGCGGATCTCCTACCCCTGCGTCTTGAGGCGGCCGGTCGCGTCCGCACCGAACGCGGCGGACAGCAGGAGGAAGGCGAGCGCGGCGAGCAGCACGAGTCGGGGACGGCCGGTGACGAAGCGTCCCCGTGCACGACGGGACATTCAGGCCTCCGATGCGGATGGCGTTTCGTTCCTGCCCTTGCGCAGGAAGGTCGATTGCCGCCGTGCCCGGAGGAGGGATGAGGCCGTAGTCCCGGCTACTCGTCACTTGGCAGGAGCCGATGAGGCCGGTTCGGCGCTCTGAGGAGAGGCCGCCCCTCGCGCGGCGCCCAGCTTTTACCAAGATTGGTTTTGGACGTCAAGCCACGTGTTCAAGTGGCGTGACGTCCGTCCTCGCGCAGGGTTTATTTGAAGTACGCCCCCACCGGAACCCCCGGAGAATACGGGCCGAAAACAATTACCCCGGCCCGTTCCGTGGGACGGTATTTCCCCCTCTTTTTACACCGAATGGAGAATTCCCATGTTCGAGCGTTTCTCGACCCGTCGTATCGTTCTGGCCGGAGCTTCCCTG